>PNAT01000061.1 GCA_003169675.1 Acidimicrobiaceae bacterium | reverse complement strand
GAATTCGGCCATCTCCGCCAACAAGCGAGTGCCGGCGTGGGCGGCGATGCCCTTGCCATCAGCGGTCACGGACAACGGGGGACGCGCGTTGGTACGCTTCACTTTGGAAGTGCCCTTCTCTCGGGGGATCTTGTGTGTTTCGCAGCTACAAGTTTCCCAGAGCAGAGGGGCTTTTCCGCGTCTTTCAGCCGCAGATCACTCAGGCTTCATGAAACGTCTGGGCTAAAGGGCCCGGAGGGGTCGGAAGGTCCGACCCCTCCGGGAACCCCCCCCAACGCAAGACCCTTGTTCTTTGCCTGTTCAACGTGGCGCGTCGCGCCCCAGTTCTTTTCGTGAAGTTCCGATCGGCACCCCGCCCGGGGCGCTCTGGCCGAGCGCCCCGGGCGGGGTGCCCCCGATGCAGACCTCAGGTCGGTGGCACCCGGGGGAGGGTGACCACCCCCCGGCCGACTCAGAGGCTTCAGCCGTACTCGACGACAATCGTGTGCCCGGTGGCGGACCGGGACGCCGGCCAGTTGGGTAGGTCGGCAGGGGAGTGCTCCATGCGGTTCCGACGCTCGGACGCCAGGGCCCGGGAGCACCGGGTGATTCTCCGCCCGCCCGTTCTCAGCGGCATTTTCGACATCGGAGGCGGATCGCTGGTGCCCCGCCCCGTCTTGTACCCATCGCCATCTACCCACAGCCCCCATGCACGGGCCGACATGCCAACGCCGGGAAACAGCTGGAAGGTCAGTGCCCTCGGCCAGAGAACTTGGCAGGTGTCCGTTGTCCCTCTCTCGGTCATGGCTGGTGATCTCCGAGATCATGCGCCGCTCGCCCGGGCGTCAAGGCTGCGGACAACTTCTGGCGGCGCTCGCTGCGTTTACTTCGACACTGCGCTCGCTGACCAGGAGCGGTCCCGCCAGAAATTCCCCTCGGCCCTTTGGGCACCCTTGACGCTCCGAGCATCCCCGGTCGCCCTCTCTTTCCAACACCAACCAACAAGAGAGGAACAACCATGAACACCGTCACAATCACCGGCCGCTTCACCGCCGATCCGGAGTTGAAAATCACCCCCGGAGCGGGTAAGGCCGTCACCACCGTAAGGGTGGCCATCAACGAGCAGGGACGTGACAAGGCGGTCTTCATCGACCTCCAGTCCTGGGAGAAGACGGCCGAGTTCATCGCCAGCTACGGCACGAAGGGTCGCCTCTTCGAGGCGACCGCCCGCCTGGCGCTCGACCAGTGGAAGGACGCCGAAGGGGGTCAGCACTCCAAGCACTACCTCGTCACCGGTCCCTACCAGTTCCGGTTCCTGGACAAGTCCAGCGACCTCGACGAGCCCGAGGCTCCGGCCGAGGATGCCTGAGCGAGAGACAGCTGAACCAGAGAGGGGGACCCCGCCGGGGTCCCCCTCTTCTACGTCTGACCCCAAGACGGATTCTGACGGCGACCGGTCACACCCTCAGCCGAGAGATGGGGCAACGACGTCAGCGCCCGAGCCGGCGACCGAGCCCGCCACTCGGGTCGGACAGCTCGGCGAGGGCACCCACCCCGGGCCGGTCGATCGTCGGCTCGCCCCCGACCGGACCGCGCCATGCGGTGCTCGATGCGGGAGCGCGCCCATGGGTCCGCCATTGGTTCGGGGGAAGGCGGGTTGGGGGAGTGCCGGCCGCCGCCGCGATGAAGATGGCGGCTCATCAAACCTCTCGTCAGACTCGCCATCACCTCAGAAAACCGAAACTCTCTCCGCCGACCGTTCCGACCCAGCTGCGTGGTCGAGTTACCGAGGGTGGACAAACCCCCAGGTGGGAGGGTTCATCACTTTGGTGATGAGCCCACTCATCACTTCGCGACCACCTTCATCGGGCCGACCCGCCGCCGGGCCGGATATGGCGCCAAAAGCCGCATCATCGCAGGTGGGAGGGTTCATCACCTTGATGATGAGCCCACTCATCACTTTCCGACCGTGGTCATGGATCCGACCCTCCTCCAGGCCGGATATGGCTCCAAAAGGCGCATCATCGCAGGTGGGAGGTCTCATCACTTTGGTGCGCGGGCTTCATCATGCGCGAACTGCCTCGACGTCGGCCGCTCTGGCGCCGATGGAGGGGATCACGGCGCCCACTGCGACCCGTCCCCCATCTCCTTTACCGCCAAGAACTCCGGCTGCGCCGACTGCCGCCGAACGGCGGCCCGAGTGCTCACGTACCTGGTGGGGGAGGCATATGGCCAGCTCACAGCCCCAGGGAGCCTCTGGCATCGCCAGCGCCGGTTCCACTGGTCAGCGGCGAGATCGTGTCAGTGCAGTGGCGCCGGCACGAACGCGTGGCAAGGTGACTGAGCCGACAGGGTTCACCATCGAATCGCCCTCCGCCCCGATCAAGCAAGCCCACAAGGCTGAAGAAGCGGGGAGCAAGATGGTCAAACAGGTGCCCTGTTTGAGAGGCCGTTGCCGTTGGCCCCGTCCCGGATCTGTCCCCGAGGTTTCCTCGGGGTCGCTGCGCTGGCCGAAGTGACGCGATCGGTGACCGAGGAGAAGGCCACAGGTCCGAATGCGGCACGGATATCGCGGATGCCGACCATGGCCGGCGGTCGGCACATGGTGGTCAAGGTGCGACTGGCTCAGTCCGAACACGATGAGCTTCGGCGGAGAGCGGAGATGGCGGGTGTGTCGGTGCAACGGTTCCTCTTTGACGCGGCGATGGCTGGAACAGCTGCTGCGACGGCAGAACGGCGACGAGCAAAGGCCGATGCCGAACGGGCCCGCCTCGTGCTGACGAATATCGCCAACAATGTGAACCAACTGGCCAAGTGGGCCAACACCAACTACTACCTCCCCCATACCGTTGCTGATGTCCTCGCCGACATTCGTCGAGCCACGGTGGTGGTGGCCGAAACGACCGAACGCCTCGGGTCCAGTTTCGAGGGGCGTCAATGATCGGGAAGCTCACCAAGGGCTCGTCGGGTCGGGGTCTCATCCGGTACCTCATGGGGCCCGGGAGGGCGAACGAGCACACCGACCAACGGATCATCACCTCGGGGATCGTGCTGGGCGGCCAGGCGCTGGCGGGTGGAGATCTGTCGGTCCGGGAAATAGCCGACATCGGCGCTGGCCTCGACGAGGCCCACGAGGCCTTCGGGACGGACCCCAAGGGCGGACACATCTGCCACATCTCGCTGTCGCTTCCCTCGGGCGATCGTGACCTCACCGACGACCAGTGGGCCGAGATCGCCCAATCGGCGATCGATGCCTTGGGCTTCGAGGGTGACGGATTGGAGCCGGCGGCCTGGGTGGCAATCGGCCACGGAACCAGTGCGGCCGGCAACCAGCACGTCCACATCGCGGCATCTCTGGTCCGGGTCGATGGAAGCCGGGTCAACACTTGGCAGTCCAAGCAGACCGTGTCCCGGGTATGCGCTCAGCTTGAGCGCTCCTACGGCCTGAGTGTCGTCGAGGGCCGGGAGGGCAAAGGGATGCCCGGGTTGAGTCGAGCCGAGCTGGAACGCACCGTCCGAGAGCAGTTGGCAGAACCTCCCCGGATCACCCTGGCCCGAATCGTCCGTGAGGCATCGGTAGCCTCCAAGGACGAGGCCGAGTTCGTCCGACGCCTGCGGGGGAGCGGGGCGCTCGTCAGGCCGCGCTTCGAAAGCGGCGGAGAAGAGGCGGTGGTCGGCTACTCGGTCGCCATCCTGAGCGCCGATGGAGAGAAGCCGATCTGGTTCGGCGGCGGGAAGCTGGCCAAGGACCTGACGCTGCCCAGTCTCCGGCAGTACTGGGAGGTCTCAGCCGTGCAGCAGAAAGCTGCGGTCGCCGAGTGGAGCGCCACCAGGTCGACGTTCCGGGGCAGAGAGGCCGTGCGGGGCGATCCCGTCGACTGGCAACGGGCGGTGGCGAGCATGGAGAGGACCGTCGAGAAGCTGAAGGCCATCCCGGCATCGGATCTTGCGGCATGGCGGGGGGCGGCCCGGGAAGCAGCCGGCGTCTTCGCCGCCTGGTCCAGACGCTTCGAGGGAGACGACCCCGGAGCTATGGCGTCGGCTGCAGACGCACTGGCCCGATCGGCGCAGTACCGGAGCGGCGAACCCGTCCCGAGCCGAGAGGCGGTGCCGGGATTCCGGAGAGTAACGGCGATCGTGGCGCAGTCCGAGGTGGACAACGGGTCACCAGTTGTTTGGGCGATGCTGGTCGACCAACTGGGCCGAACCCTTCGGGCCATCGGTGATGCCCATGGTGCCCGGGGCGAAGCAGAGATGGCCAAGGTGCTGGTGGGCGACCTCTCCAAGGAACTCGAGAAACTGCACGACCAATTCGAGCCGAAAACAAAATGGGACGTGATCCTTGGGAGGCAAATTGATGAGCGCGAAGCTGTCGCGTGGATGACCGAGAAGCCCGATCACGAGGCACATCACCGGCGACACGAGGCAAATCAGGGTCGGGGCTTCGGGCGCTGACCACTCGTCGGAGCAATCATCACCCCGCCTCCGTTCGAGCTGGCGCCTTACCGCCAGGGCCCATACGACAACCTGACGCTCGAGCATCTTCTCGAAGTAGGGGTCCCTCTGTGCCATCCCACCAAAGCTAGGCACGCACTGTGACGGGTCAGAGCGCAACCGGACCGACAAGGTGGGCAGGTGTCCGGGGGACCTGAAAGTCACCCAGTGTCCTCATCGGTGATCATCCGAGCCCATTCATCTTGGAGTTCCTGGATCCACGGCGACGCCGGTACGCCCACGTCTTCCAGAACCTCGACAAGATCAAGGTCGTCAGGCTCCTCTCCGTGCTGTCGGAGATCGAACAGACCGATCAGCTCAACCTGTTCGAAGGTGGGTAGCGCGGGCAGTTTGACCCGGTGTTCGTGGGAGTAGTCGGCGAGACGTTCGAAGCCGCGCCAGGCTGCTGCCACCAGTCGGTGCACGATCGCCGAGTAGAGAGCCGCCTGCACGAGCCCGAGTTCGACGGAAGCGAACCCAACGGCGAGCTCGGCGAAGGCGGCCGGCATCGACACACCATCAGCCAACGCGCCGGGGAGGATAAGTAGTTCTGCGAACCCGGCATCCGCGTTGAGGTCGGCCAAGTACTCACGGGCCTCCTCGTAGTACGTCGCCAGCTCGTACAACGCCGTGTTAACCGTTGCACAGCGGTGGATGACCTCTCGGGCCGCTAGGAGCTGGTCGAAGTCGACGTCCTGCACCAACCTCGCCGCGCTGGGTTCGTCCTCGTCGGAGGACGATGACTTGCCGGCCAGTTCGTCATCTCGCGCCAGCTTGGCCAGGATTCCGGCCACCTTCGGGCCGAGAGGCTGTAGGTCCTCCTCGAGCTCGGAACCACTGGGTTCCCCGTACTTCATGGCCACCTTGGCCCCGAGGAAGCGCTGCCACTGCTTGCGTTGGCGGGCGCGCTCCTTCAGCTGGCGCCTGGTAGCCCCGACGGGTGGCGCGGCAGCGAGCAGCAGAGGAAAGGATGTCGTCACGGCGTTGGCCACACGGTGAGCCAGATCGGCCAGGTAGAACTCGTTGCGCTGTACGCGCTGACGCACGCGCCGCATGTCGTCTTGGACCACCCAGGCCAGAGCGTCTCGGACAGCCTGTTCTTCGACGGGGAGGCCGGCCCGGAACAACACGAGTGCACCGAGGTGTCGACTCCGTCCTTGGCCTCCCACCTTGGCCAGCACCGCAGCGATCTCGAGTGAACCCTCCGGGTAGCGCGACATCGAGCCTTTGCCCCGGCCGGCCCACTGGCGCTGCGGTTTCGGGAGCAGGCCGGCGCTGCGCCAGCGCTCGAATTGGTAGGGGCTGGCCTCGATGCCGGCCGCGGCCAGCTCGGCCAGGAGGAACAGATCGGCCTGGCTGGTCGGTCCCCGGGGCATGGCGAAATCTTAGAACCCCGCGAAGTGGCCCCGAGAGCGTAGCGGGGAGTGAGGCGCATACTGCGGTCAGAGGGAGTGGTGCGGACGGGTTGACAGTCGAGTCCTACTCGTGTTCTACTCAGAAGTAGGAAAAATCAGTAGCAATCGTAAGGAGGACCATGAAGCTGAGCGTGTCAGTACCCGACGAGTTGTGGGACCGGGCCCGCGGGCTGCGTCCTGACCTCAAGGACTCGCATCTGATCCAGAATGCGCTCGAGGGCTTCACCAAGCCGGCCGAGGTGGCCGGGTATTCGGTGGCCATGCCCGAGGACGCCAAGCCTGCCTTCGAGGCCGCTCGCGAGAAGCTGGCGGCGCACGCTCGAGGTGAGTTCGAGGAGGGCTACCGGGCCGGCGTCGAGATCGTGCCTTCCCTCAGCTGGTGGGACATCCAGTCGTTGGCCGATCGCCACCGGTTCGCGGTCAAGGAGTGGGCTAGGGGCTATTCCGACTCGGTCGTCAACGCCGAGCTGGGCAACATCCCTACGGACTGGGCTGCCGACCCTGACGTCGTCAGTGCACTGCTGAAGGCGCTGGGCAACCTGGTCCCCCCGTTCGGCGACGACATGTTCACCCCGTCGATCCCCTATTTACGAGGGTTCACCCAGGCCTTCCGGGATCTCTGGGAGCAGGTCAATGGTGAAGGTGGCGTCCCGATGGACGTGTCCTCCAACGGGGAGGGCGCCCTTGGTCAGTGACCCGATCGTCCAACGCGAAAGAGCCCGCCGACTAGCGGGCTCCGTCGCTGACCTTTCGGCCAATGCCCTCGGTACGAGGACGTCTTGCAGCTTCATCGTACCCAGCAGCGGCCTGCAGCCACTCATAACCAATCACCGTCGGCAAAGGCCGCACGGGTACGAACAAAGGAACGAATCACATGGCTATCCAACACATGAATGGGCACCCGACCACCGCTGAGTGCGACGGCGCCACCTTGGTCCTCGAGTACTTCGTCGAGGACGACCCCGCAGTGCTTCGGGTCTTGCGCGAAGCCGACGACGTGGCCGAAGGAGCCCATACCTGCATGCAGGTGGGAGCTCGGGCCCTGCTCGCCGGTCACGCCGCTCTCGACGAGGTACTCGTTGGGCGCTCCTTCGACCAGCTGGTCGAGAAGCTCAACATTTCGGTCGATGCGGGCGTCGGGCGCATCGCCGAGACAGCAACCGGCCTGCTCGGAGAAGAGGATGGCGCGCTGACCAAGGTGCTGGCCGACCTGCGGGCCGAGTTGTCCCGGGGCATGGGCGAGCTCTTCGACCCCGAGTCCAAGTCCAGCGCTTTGGCCCTACTCGAGGAGGTGTTCACCGCGGCATCAGCGCGGTCGGCCGCGGCCCTGCATGCCAGCCTGGCCCTCGACGACGACCAGAGTCCGCTCGGACGGTGGCGCGCCGAGGTCACCAAGGTGGTTCGCTCCCAGGCCGACGGCATCTTGAAGGAGGTGCGCGAGCTGGCGACCTCGATCGCCGTAGACGCGGCACGCGCCGAGATGTTCGAGAAGACGACGCTCAAGGGCATCGCCTACGAGGACGTGGTGCACCTCGTCTTCGCCGAAGCTGCCGCACACCGCGGCGACTTCTTGGAGGACACCAGCCGTCAACGCGGTGCCTCGGGCTCACAGGTCGGCGACCTGGTCGTCACCTTGAACCCTGACGACTTCGGTGGCCAGCGCGCTGCGCTCGTCCTCGAGGTGAAGGCCAAGAAGCTCAGCCTGCGCAAGACCCTCGACGAGCTCGAGGCCGCAATGGTCAACCGCGACGCCAAGGTCGGACTGGCCGTGTTCTCCTCGAAGGAAGTGGCGCCTCCGGGCCACCGGGTCTTCGTACCCCACGGGAACATGGGGGTCCTCGTCCTTGACCCGGAGACTCCGTCCCTTGACGCAGTCGAACTGGCCGTGGACTGGGCCCGCGTGGTCTTGCGGCGCTCCAGCGAGGGCGACCTGTCGGCCTTCGACGCCCAGCGCTTCAACGAGGCCATCGCCAAGGCGACGCGGGCACTCGACCGGGCCAGCACCATCCGCAAGTGCCACTCCACGGTGCGCCGCCAGGTCGACCTGGCCGGAGCCGAGCTCACCGACATGGTCACCGAGGCCCGCGAAGCGATCGGTGAGATCCAGGGATTGGGCACAGCGTGATCACGGGTGCAGCCTAAGGGTCGGCGTCAGACCCGTGGGCTGCCGCCCTCCCCACCCGGTCCTACGATCAGGACGTGGGTGGCACGGCGGATCGAACGGGGCTGGCGAGTGTGCTCCATGGCCGACGTGGCCGGAGCGCGTAGGGCCTCCTCGCCCTGGCAGCTGTGGCCGCTGGCTGTTCGAGTTCGCCAGCCGGATCAGAGCCGACGGAGTTCCTGTTCCACGACTCGAACCAGGCCGCCTACGTGCAGTGGACCAAGACCGGAAGCCACGTCGCCGGCACCCTTCAAGATGCCTATGTCGACCCGTCCGACCCGACCAAGGTGACGTCGGGCACCCAGTCCCTGACCGGCGAGGTGAGCGACGGCAACATCACCCTCACCCTCACCCTCGACCAGTCGTTCCTCGGCGCCACCAATCTCTCGGGCACCTTCAACGGCACGGTGCTGGTCCTCGGGATCCCCAACAACAACGGGACCATCAACGAGGTCACCTTCGCCCCGGCCACGGTGAGCACCTACAACCGTGACGCCGACAACCTGAACGGTGACGCCAACCGAAACGAATCGGCAGCGCAACAAGCGCAGCAGCAAGCCCAGGCGGCCCAGCAACAGCAAGAAGCGCAGCAGCAAGCCCAGGCCCAGGTGTCCGCAAACCAGGGCAAGGTGAGCGACGACGCGCAGGCGGTGACCGGGGACATCTCGAGCCTTGCGTCCGATGACGATTTCTCGAGTGACGTCGGGTCTGTTGCCAGTTCGCTCGCACAGGAGCAACAGGACCTGACCCAGGCCCAGGCCGACGCCAAGGCCGAAGAGGCAGAAGCACAGCAGTACCCGGGAGGCAACTACGGAGAGGTCTGCACCGATGCGTCCGGCGTGTCGACTGACGCATCGGGAGTCGCCACCGACGCGTCAGGGGTCGAAACCTCGGCCAGCGGTGTCGAGGAGGACCTGGGCTCGGCGCGCCAGGACATCAAGGAGCTCCAAGCCGACTTCGCCACCTTGAAAAGCGACGAGTCGAGCTACGCCTACACGCCCAGTGGGGCCCCGACGACGGCCACGGTGAACGCTGCCATTGGGTCAGCCACGGCAGCCATCAACTCGGCTATCGCTATTACCAACGGCGATATCTCCCAAGCAGTGAGCTTGTTCAACCAGGCGGCTGCGGCAGCCGCTCAAGCGAGCCAGGCTGGCAACTGCAACCTCGGAGCTCCAGCCGGACCGGCCGGGATCACACCGATTTCGTAGGCGAACGTGCGTTTCGCATTCAGCACAGAACCATGTCGGACAACTGACCACCCCTGAGCCTCTTGAACAGGGGCGTGCAAGGCTTGGTGCACGCTATGAGAGGACGGCCGAAGTCCGATAACGAACGAGGCGACATGGGGGATGCCCCTGAGGTCGAACTCGAGGGGCTGCTGGCTGAGTTCCGCACGGCCCTGCGCCAAGAGATCGAGGCCAGCCGACGGGCCAATGCCTCGGCCGCAGTTCCCCTGGTCAATGGCCGACGGATCGGCCAGTTGGGCAGCGCCTACCAGTACCTCTTCGAGGTCGACAACGTCTTGAATCTCCCTGGCGATGCCCCAGGTGACCTCATGGTGGCGGGTCGCAGGCCCCTCGATGTGACAGTGATTGCCATTGAGGGCCTCAGCATCACCCTCAGTGTGGGCGCCGACCTTGGCGCCTTCGTCCCGTCGGCCAGGCTCCAGTCCAACCTGGCCCACCTGATGCGCAAGCTGATCGAGCGCCTCGAGGGCATGAAGGACGAGGTCAACGACCCCGGTGACCGGATCCTCGCATTGACCCAAGTCCAAGGCGAGCGCGACCGCATCATCGACGACGCGCTCAACGACAAGCAGAGAGAAGCAGTCGAGTCAGCCCTCGGGCGAGACACGACCTTCATCTGGGGCCCACCGGGTACGGGCAAGACCAAGACCATCGGTGCCATCGGCGGTCACATGGTCGAGCGCGACGCCTCGGTGCTCGTCGTCTCGCACACCAACACCGCGGTGGACCAGGCGCTCCTCCAGATAGCGGATCGGGCTCGGGCCATCGACCCCGAGCTCATCACTTCGGGGAAGGTCCTCCGGGTCGGCGAACCCCGGGACCAGCGGGTCAAGGCTGACACGGAGCTGCTCTGCTCGACCCATGTTGACCGGCGTTCCGAGGAGCTGGTGGCTCGGCGCGACGAGGCTACGGCAGCTCGGACTGTGGCAGTAGGACGCGTCACGGAAGTCGGCCGGCTGCTCGACATCGCCGAATGGCTGGCGATGAGCGCTGAGGACATCGACAAGATGGGCCGTGAGCTCGACGAACTGCACGACCTCGAAGTCACCAGTAGAGAAGTGCAAGAGGAAGCGACCCGCCGAGAGGCGCAACGTCCGGCACTCGAAGCACAGGCGAGAGACGCCAATGATGCCAAGGTCGCCGCTGAAGCTCTTACGGCGGATGGTCGGGCCCTCAATCTTCTCGAAGAAAAGGTGGCCGGTGCGCAGCGCAGCGCCGGCGAGGCCGCTCAGCGACTCACCGTGGCGGAAGGTATCCGAGACGAGTCGGACCGGTTAGAGCCGACCCGGCAGCGGCTCGCTGAGCTCCCGCAGTTCCTCGGGGCCAAAGACGAGCTCACTCTGGCCAGGAACAAGATGGAGCGGACGGATGCCCAGATAGCCGACACCGTGGAGTCATTGGACGAAGCTCGGAGCCAACTGGTCGAAGCCGAGTCGGTCGGTGGGCTGGCCCGGCGGTGGCGACGACTCCCTACAGCCGAGGTCCTGATCGAACGGATTGACGGCCTCGACGGTGAGCTGGCCGCCGCACGTGATGCCCGAGTCATCGCCGGCCAACGTGCCGATGCAGCCGAGATGGTCTTCTCTGAGCTCCAGGAGCTGACTGCCATTGCCCAGGGTCACGACGACATCCCTCGTCTGCCGACGGCGCTCGCAGACTTCGAAGTCGCAGCGCGTGAGTCGGGTGAGGCCGAAGCTCAGCAGGCCGACCTCGAACGAGGATTGGCCTCGCTTCGGGACCAGGTGGCTGAGAGCAAGGCCGTACTCGCACGGTTCGCCGATTCTTACGCCGGCGAGCCTGCTGCTGTTGAAGCTGCGGCTTTGAGTCTGCTGGTCGAAATCGACGCCGCTTCACAGCTGGCCCGGGGTGCCTGGCGAGACGCGGCCGACGCACGGTCGAACCTCGAAGGGGAGGTACGCGAGCGACTCGCCATCGTTCGGGAATGGGGACTGACTCGGCGAGTGTCCGGCCGGGCCGAGGAGATGATCGAAGCCATCGCCGAAGCGGTGGCCGAAGCGAAGTCGATGGTGGCCGGGCAGGACATCACGGCGCTGCGGGCCGAGCGCGCTGCCCTCCAGGACCAGATTCGTACCTTCGATGCCACCCTGGCTGAGATCGCCGCGCAACTCGAAATGGTCGAAGAACTGGTTATCTCCGAAGCCCTAGTGGTGGCCACCACGTTGACGCGGGCTTACTTGCGTGACTCGGTGTGGAACCGCACCTTCGACACGGTGGTCCTCGACGAGGCCTCGATGGCGCCTATCCCCGCCATGTGGGCCGTGGCCAGCCGCTCCGAGCGCGGCACGGTGGTTGTTGGCGACTTCTTGCAGTTGCCCCCGATCGTCATCGCCCGTGAAGACGAGGCCCAGAAATGGCTTGGCCGCGACGTGTTCACGGTTGCCGGACTGGCCGATCGAACCTCGGACGCTGCGCACTTCGTCGCCCTCGAACGCCAGTATCGGATGCACCCGGCCGTCAGTGCCATCCCCAACGAGCTCTTCTATGAAGGCCACTTGGTCGACGACCAGAGTGCCAGCTCCGATGCCGAACTCGACGGCTGGTATCGGGGGGATTGGGGCTACGACGAACCGGTGTTATTGGTGGACACCGGCCCCACCAATGCCTGGGTCACCAGCGTGGCGCGCGGCAGCGGATCGAGCCGCCTCAATTTCTTGTCGGCCACCATCTGCGTCGACCTGGCTGAGCAGTTCCTCGAGCCTGAGCGTGAGCCGTTTCAGCCCGGTGACCAACCTCGTGTCGTCATCATCTGCCCGTACCGGCCCCACGCCCAGCTGCTCGAGTTGTTGCTGCGAGACCAAGGGCTCTCGGGCGAGGTCGTGGCCGGGACGGCTCACATTTTCCAGGGGACCGAGGCACCAGTGGTGATCTTGGACCTGGTCAACGATGAACCGCATTGGCGGGTCGGCATGTTCCGGCCCGATGTCGACGAGAACACCAAGCGCATCCTCAACGTGGCCGTGACCAGGGCCCGCCGGCGCCTCGTCGTGGTCGGCGACTTCGACTACATGGCCAAGCTCTCCAAGAAGGCCTTCTTCGGGAAGGACTTCTTGCGGGTGCTCCAGGAGCGGCACCGAAAGGTGAGCGCCCTTGACGTTGTACCGGTTGGTCTCGGCGTCCGTGCTGCCAAGGCCCAGAGCGCAGCCAGTGGAGGCGACGTCGAAGCCGACCGCGACCGGCTAGTGGTCACCCAGGAGCACTTCTACCCGCTGCTTCGCAACGACCTGGCCAAAGCCAAGGAGCGCGTCGTCATCTACTCGCCGTTCCTGACGGAGAATCGAATCGCCCAGCTCCACACCTCGATACTTGCGGCCGTGGAACGAGGGGTTCGGGTCTTCGTGGTGACCAAGACCATCACCGACCGAAACGAGCGCGACAAGGCCACCTACCGAGCCCTCAACCGGATGCTCATGGACTGGGGCGTCGTCATCGTGCCCAAGGCTGGGATGCACGAGAAGCTGGTCTTCATCGATGACGACATCATTTGGGTCGGATCACTCAACCCACTCAGCTTCTCCAACACCCAGGAGACCATGGAGCGGCGCAAGAGCACGGCCGTGTCCTCCGACTACGCCAAGACGATCCGGCTCAGGGAGCTCGTTCGTGAGTACCGAGAGGGCCGGCCGACCTGCCCTATCTGTCGGTCAGAGATGATCGCTGCTGAGGGTCGCGACGACCCCTACTACTGGAAATGTGTCGAGCAGGACTGCTACACGAGGAGCATCGACGAACCGCCCATCGGTGACGAGATCCTGTGCCACAACTGCGGTGCTGCAGTTGCTTTCGGGAAGTGGGGAGACTCTGATGCTTGGCGCTGTGTGGAGAACAGCCGTCATCGCCAGAACGTGGCTCGGACTCATCTCCGTCTCCCCAAGATGCAGGCCATCGTGCCAGGTCCCGACCTCCGGCGGCTGGCCAAGAAGTGGAACATCGACTTGAACGCTCATAGAGCCGAAGTTGGCCGGCTGTTTTGAGCCTCCGGACAGATCACAACGTCCGGTCGCTCCAGTGTGACCGTGGCGCACCCACCGCCCGGGTCGAGGTCTGACAGGGCCCGCGTAGGCTGCCTCTGTGGAGAGCGCCCCACCACCTTCGGACCAGCTACCGAAGCGGATGGATGCCGCCATCGGCGGGTTCAACCACCCCGCCGGGTCTGCCGCTGCTGGCCAAAGCTGGGCTCAGACTGACGACGCCGGCTATGTCGTGATGCATGAGGCGTTTGGTCCTCGACCGGCCCCATGAGTCCTCCTTCGATCTCCAGGGAACTGGCCGAGACCATCGCCACCACCTCGGAGGAGTTCTCGACCACCAACCAAACGACTGGGCTCCGCATGCCTGGAAATGGTTCTGGAGCAAGAACAGCCTGCCACGACCGGACATCGTCGACGACCTCGTCGAGCGCTACTTCAGTGAGCGCCTGATCTCGAGGCTCTACCTCTACAGCCTTGCCTCACCTCTTCAGATCGAGGAGCTCCTGATCGGGACCCTGGCTTGGCGCTACGGCACCGATGGCAACGGCCGGCCTCGGACCCAGAAGACCCTCACCATCCAGACCGAGCCGCCCAAGACCCCCTTCGAGGTTGCCGCGGAGATCGTGCGGACCGCTCAGACGAAGGGGGCGAGAGCGGGCTTCGCGGCCCTGTTCGACGGCAACTCGGGCCGGCTGAAGAATGTCGGCACGGCCTTTGGGACCAAGCTCCTCCACTTCGGCGCCTACAAGGAAGTGAGCGGCGAAGCCCGCCCCCTCATCTACGACAAGAACGTCTGGAAGGGCTGGAGCCGCGAACCGGGCATGTCCGCGGTCACGGACCCGGACAAGTGCGTCAGTGCCGACTACCTCGCCTACTGCGAGTGGTGCGAAGAAGTGGCCACGGCGCAGAGCACCACCCCGGCCGTGGTGGAGTACTGCCTCTACTGGCTCGGCCGCGCGGGCTGAGGGCACCTCACCATCTCGAAGGGATCCGTCCTGCCACGATGGGTACGTGGACGGCCGCTCGATCGACCTCGCCAGCCTCACTCCATCAAGGCTCTGGTCTCACGTGGCCGTCCATGAGGCGGGGCACGCAGTCATCGGACTGGTGCAGGGCCTGGCCATCCTCGAGGTACAGATCGGAGGTCTGGCGCCGAACGGCATCGGACTCATGGTTGGCGGAACCACGTTCGACGCTCCTGTTGGCGATGTTCGGGTCCTGATGCGCGAGCAGCCCGAGCAAATGGGTGTCGCCCTCATGGCTGGAGCAGCCGCCGAGCTGAAGTTCTACCGGGGTTCCATCAGCCAGAGCTATGACGAGGACCTGAAGATACTGAGGCGAGGGATGGGGTGGCTGGAGGGCCTCAACGACGTCCAGCAAGCCGCCGTCACGGGGTACCTCGAAGCAGCAATCGATGCGGTCGCGGACCATCGCCAAGCCATACAACGGACCGCGGAGGCGCTGATAGCCGGGCGCCGCCTGAGTGGACTCGAGGTGAGCGCCATCCTCGAGAGTGCGCCGCCGGAGTAGGAAATCAGCAGGTCACGGCACGCTGACCTGGGCGTTGACATCACGCTGAAAGGTTTCGCCCAACACCGGCTGACAGGGTCGGAAAAAGTTCAGGGTGTCAGCCGGGTAAAAGTCACAACTGCGTGAGTGAACGTCGGTTCCCGACACCGTTTATCAAAGTGTCCCTACAAACGTCCCTACAACTCGGGACGAACCCGGATTTGGCTGCTTCCGGCTGCTTCCGGCTCCTTCCGCAATTGAATCGCTGATCTGCGGAAACGTCCGGTTGCCCGCCGTCCGGCTCCGTCGTTTCCGCCGTTGTTTCGGATTCCTAAACCGTGTGCGCAGCTTCGAATCCTGCCGGGGGCGCCAAGAAATCCAGGCCGAAGGCAGTACGCAATTCGTTGAGGCGACCCGGGCCGGTCGAGAGGACTACCAGATTCCTGGGATCATTCTCCAATGAGTCTTGGTGCGGTAGGCGTCGTACCGTGCATTGGTCGCCAGCAGGTGGTCCTCAACGTCGGCTCGGCCGAAGTTGCAACTGATCACGAACGCAACCACCAGGGCATTCCGCACCGAAATGCTCTGGAGCAGGTATCCGATCTGGAGCAAGAGGTAGGACGCGTAGATGGGATGGCGGACGATGGCGTAGGGGCCACGCCGCACCAGCCCGCGATCAGCCGCGGCAAAACCGAAGGAGCGGCCGAGGGCGAGGAATGACACCATGCACATCGCCAGACCGAGGAGCTGGATTCCGAGCCCGGCGTCGACTCCCCAGAGCGGGTGGGCGCCGGTGGGTCGCAACAGCACGCCGCCGAAGGTCCCGCCAAAGGCGAGGAGCCAATCACCCATCCGCCAGCTCACCGCACGGGCCGGTCGCCGTACTAATGACCTTCGTGTAATACCGCGCGAACCGACTTCATAGATCGAGTCCGCAGTGCCGGAGGAATGAGAAGGCGAGCCTGGTGTCGTTTCCGATGCGACAGAGCCCCTCGTCGACGATCTCTTCGGCC
>PNAT01000188.1:9004-82835 GCA_003169675.1 Acidimicrobiaceae bacterium | reverse complement strand
CATAAGACACCAACCACCTAGAGGCGAATTGATGTCCGAAACAACGAGCCATCCTTCAAGGTCTGAATGCGCGAGCTCGGGGACGCAACCTCGCCGCACCCCACTCACCTCTGACTTAAGGACAATAAGGTGAAACCGGCTTGGATCGAGACCACAGGAGGTCGAAGTGTCTGCATCAGTGCTCTACATGTCGATGTCACTTGACGGGTACATCGCTGGTCCGAACGACAAACCGGGCAACCCCGGCGGCGACGCCTTCATGCGGCTGCACGAGTGGTACGGGTTTGCTTCGGATCCTGGGCCGAACGCGGAGTCCATTGATACGTCGGGGATTGGCAAACAATTTCTAGAAGAAATCAAAACGACCGGCGCGGTCCTCTCCGGTCGCAATACCGTGGAACATGTCGATCACTGGGGCGGTGACCACCACGACGCTGTCCCTATCTTCGTGCCCAGTCACCGCCCGCCGGGACCGTCGGTCGCGAAGTATCCATTGGTGACGTATGTGAGGGATGGGATCGCCAGCGCGATGGCACAGGCGAAGGCTGCAGCAGGTGACCGCAACGTGCTGGTCCATGGCGCATATACGGCACAGACGGCGCTCGAGGCGGGCGTGCTCGATGAGTTGCAAATTCACCAAGTCCCGGTGCTGTTCGGTGGCGGACGCCGACTGTTCGAAGTGTTGCCGGCGAGGGTCGAGTTGGAGATCGTTCGAGTGAACGACACCCCGGAAGCCACACACATCCGTTACCGTGTCCGTCGTTGAGCCGGTCGCCCAGCGGCCTCTTGGTTGTGGTTGGACGGGATGAGTCGACGGATCGGGAGTGGGCGCGAATCGAGCCACTGTTGCCGGTGGCGGGTCGAGGGCGCCGGGCGAAAAGCGGTGACACCATCGCCTTGATCCAACTCGACGTGATGCCGACAGAACGTCGCTAACGTTGGCTGACACAGCACTAGTTGCCCAGTCAATCCGCCTTCGGGGATGGACCAATCAGGGCGCGTCATCCCAGGGATCTCGAGCCCGCATTTTCAGTTTCGACCCTCCCTGCGGCGCCCGTGTGAAAAGCTGACGCCCGTTCGTTCGTCCACGAGCGTGATTGGGGAGGACACTGATCGTGCCTGAGATGCAGGGGAAGACAGTGGTCGTCACAGGAGGAAACTCCGGCATCGGCCTGGCCACGGCCACGGCTCTGGCGGCGATGGGCGCCCGGGTCATCATCACCGCCCGAAACCCTGAGCGGGGGGAGGCGGCGGCGGCGTCCACTGCGGCCGGGCTCAGTGGAACCGGTTCCGTGGAACTGGCGGTCTTCGACCTGGCCGACCTGAGCTCGGTCCGGCGCGGCGCGGCAGAACTGCTCGAGCGCTGCCCTCGTCTCGATGTCCTCATCAACAATGCGGGGCTCATCCTGACCGAGCGCGCCGAGACGGTTGATGGCTATGAGGCCACCTTCGCCATCAACCACTTGGGACCGTTTCTCCTGACCAATCTCCTCCTGGAGCGCATGGTGGAAACCGCGTCGGCCCGGATCGTCAATGTGGCCTCCGTCGCCCACAGCCAGGCCAGAGGGGGGATCCCCTTTGATGACCTCCAATCGACCAAGCGCTACGCCAGCATGCGCGTGTACGGGATGTCCAAGCTTTCCAACATTCTCTTCACCAACGAGTTGGCCCGAAGGCTCGACGGGAGAGGGGTGACCGCCAATTCCTTGCATCCGGGCACGGTGCGCACGGGCTATGGAGCCGATGGCGATGCCAAAGGGCTCCTCGCCATCGGGATCAAGATCGGAAAAGGCTTCTTCCTCTCACCGGAGAAGGGAGCCCTCACCTCGGTGTACCTGGCATCGTCTCCCGACGTCGCGCACGTGAGCGGCACGTACTTTGCCAAGTGCAAGCCCAAGACGCCGAAGGCAGTGGCTCAGGATCCCGAGGTGGCGCGACGGCTGTGGACGGTAAGTGAAGAGCTGGTGGGATTGCCGGCGAGCCAGGCAAGCTGACCCGACGTGCGCGTGTTGGTAACCGGCGCCTCGCGGGCGATCGGGCGGGCGACCTCTGAAGTCCTGACGTCGCGGGGCCACCAGGTCGTGGCCACAGCCCGCAACGTCAACCTACTGGCCGACCTGGACGTCCACCAGGTGCTGACGCTCGACGTGAGCGATGGCGAATCGGTGGCGGCCGCCATTGCCGAAGCAGGCGAGCTCGATGCCGTGGTGAACAACGCCGGGCTCACGGGCCTCGGACCATTGGAAGATTTTCCCCTGGCTGATTTCACGCGGGTGCTCGACGTCAACACGCTGGGTCCCCTGCGCTTGGCCCAGGCCGTCGTGCCGGGGTGGAGGGAGCGGGGGAGCGGTGTTCTGGTCAACATCAGTTCCGTGCAGGGCAAGATCGGGACGCCACTGGAGGGGGCCTATGCCGCATCGAAGCACGCGCTGGAGGCCCTCTCGGACACCCTCCATTTCGAATTGAGCCACTTCGGGATCCGTATCGTCATCATTGAGCCCGGATATATCGCCCCGGGAATGAAGCACACCGACGATCATTTGGGGCCCGGGATCTACGCCGATCTCCATGCGCAGTGGGACGCGTCCACGTCCTCCCTGGTCGGACCGGCCGGCCGGCCGGGCCCCGAGTTGGTGGGGAATGCCGTGGCCGATGCCCTGGAGGACCCCCGCACACCGTTGCGCGTTGAGGTGGGCAACGATGCCGCCATGGTGCTCGAGCTCCGTCGCACCCTCAGTGACGCCGAGTTCGAGGCCACCATGCGCCAGGCGTTGGGCCTCACCTGGTGATGCGGGAGGGAGCCCGATGGAGAAGCTGATCTACCTGGTCTGGCTGGAGGCCGAGACCACCCGGGACCAGGTGCCCGAGGTCATGCTCACGAAGGTGGCGCCCGAACTTCTGGCGCTCGGGCCTCATCGCTTGAGCATGGACCTGCGAGACCCCCAGAGCGACATTCCATCACCGGTACCCACGCCGGAGGGTGAAACCCCGCTCCATGCGCTCGTCTCCATGTGGGTTGACGCGGTCGATCACCGCCGACCCTATGAAGAAGTGCTGGCCAAGGTGGCCGACCGCCTGGCCGGCTACGAAGTGGTGGAGTCCCTCTACCGTGACTACGGGGGAAATGAGTGGTCGGGTCCTCGCAATTGGCCCGATGGCCAACGCTCGCCCGGCGTGCTCACGGTAGCGCTCCTGGAGCAGCACCCCGACCAGACCTTTGAGGAGTGGATGACGCGTTGGCACACCCGCATATCTCCCATCACCGAGGCCATTCAGCCCAGGTGCCGGTATGTGCGCAATGCCGTCTTCCGGGCGGTCACCGAGGGTGCCCCACCTCTCCGGGGCATCGTGGAGGAAGCGTGGCCGTCCACCGAACATGTGACTGACCCCATGCTCTTCTTTTGTGCCGACGGCGACCCAGAGAAAATGACGGCCCATGTCACCCAGATGATCGAGGAGATCACCGCCTTCGTTGACTTGGACTCCATGCGCAGCATGACCATGAGCGAGTGGATATTGAAGTCATGACCAATCGTTGGAGCAGGGACGAACTCGAGCAGGCACACGAGAACTTCACGGACACGGCCAATCGGTGTGCGGCCAGCGGACACTGGCGGGAGTGGGCGGACCTCTTCACTCAGGACGCCACCTATGTGGAGCATATGTTCGGCACATTCCACGGGAAGGAAGAAATTCACGCCTGGATTTCCGCCACTATGGCGGAGTGGCCCAACCGGGCCATGACGTCGTTCCCGCACGCGTGGTGCGTGTGCGACGAGGAGCGGGGCTGGTGGATCTGCCGCATTGAGAACCGGTTCGAGGATCCCGGCGATGGCTCGGTGCACCAGGCCCACAACCTCACCGTCCTGCACTATGCCGGGAACATGAAGTTCTCCTACGAGGAGGATGCGTATAACCCGGCCAATTTCGCCCCAGTCGTGAGTGCGTGGTTGGCGGCGTTCAAGGCCCATGGAGGGCAGGCCGGGTAGCCGAGGCCCGACCGCCTCCATCCTCTCCACGTCACCTCAACACGGGAGCTGACCGACTGAGCGCAGGGTGATCTTGTCTCTTGGGAGCGCGGCCTACTTGGTCGGATCCAAGCCGAGCGAGATGCCGGCAGACCGGGACCGGATCGACAGCATGTGCCGTCTCGGGTGGGCGACCAGCCCCAACGGCACGATGCAGGCGGCGAGAAGCGCGGCGACCAGGACCAAATCGGACACGACGAAGGTCTCGAACAGCTTGGCGAACACCCCGTGTATTGAGGTGGCGCCTACGAATGTCTCGAAGGTGATGATCACGATGAGGGCGCGGCGTAGCCGGCCGGCGACGACCGTGGCCAGGACCATCACCCCCCACGTCACATACCAGGCCCACAGGATGGGGCCGAGCAGAGCAACCGCCAGCAACGAGAGGCCCAGGCAACGGATCATTCCATCGTCGGGGGATCGAAGGAGAAGCCAGAGCCCTAATCCGGCCGCACAGAGGAGCCCGATGATGCTCACCACGGTATGGGCTTGCAGGGTTGACACCGGTACCTGGACCACATGGGTGGCCACCGAGATGATGCGGGCCGCCACACTGACCGGCGTCACCCCGGTGAACGACTTGTCGGCGTTGGTGGCCGAGTTGAGCCATCCCCACCCGGTACCCGAAGCGGTCGCCACGACTTCCATGGTGGCCAGGGCGATCAGGCCGGCCCCCGCCGTGTGCACGATCCGCCGCCATGTCGATGCGCCGTGACCCGCCCACACCCAGCCCAGGAAGATCACGCCCAGCGCTGCCGGAGACTTCACGCCGGCGGCCAAGGCGCACAGCACGATTCCGGGCACCGTCCCGAACCGTTTGGCCACGGCCAGGCCTGCCATGAGCAGTCCCAGCATGAGGGCGTCATTGTGGGCGCCGGCGATCAGGGTCAAGAGCGCGAGGGGGGATCCGGCCCCGAGGAGGACCGCCTCGGCCGGATCGCGCTTCATGGACCTGGCCAGCGTGGGCGTTGCCGCAACAATGAGGGCGAGACCGGCGACTTCGAGCAACCGCAGCAGGACGATGTCGGGCAGGATCTTGTGACCGGACGCTTCGGCGAGGAGACCGTCAATGGACAAGAAGGTGGGACCGTACGGTGACGGGTCGTTCGACCACACCGAGTCGGGCAAGGTGCTGAATGGTGTGGAACCGAGCACTCCGGGGCCATAGGTGTAGGGATCGATGTGGTGGCTCACCATCTCGCCCTGGCCGGCATAGGTGTAGACATCACGGCTGAAGAGGGGTGGGGCCAGAAGGAGAGGCACGGCCCAGATGGCGACCACCAGGATCACCTTCTTGACCGGAAAGCCGGGCTGTCCGTGCAGGTGCCTCAAGAAGCCCCACCACACTCGGCAGAGAATGATGAGGCCTCCGAAGACCAGGATCAGTCCCAGGATCGGAGAGTGGCCACTGTCCGATCCGATCGAACCGAACAAGCCACCGGGCATGCCGAAGAACCAGGCCCCGGGAAGATGGGTCTCGAAGGACCGTCCCCCGATCAGGGCACCGAGGACGGTGGACGTGGTGCCGGCCAACCCCCACAGGGCCGCATGGAGGAGGCGTAAGCGGGCCCCGTGGGCCGTGCTTTCAGCAGTGGTATCGGGTGCAAGTGGGGTTGCGTGAGTGCCCGATGTCACGAGCTCCATGGACGGGGTCCTTTGTCGATTCATGTCAGATTGCTCGGCCAGAGTTAAAAACCCCCTCCGAACTGCACTGGGTTTGTCATACGAATGTCGCAATTTGGGGTTCGCGAATTCCTTAACACGATTCTCAGGTCTGTCTCAGTCTACAAGGGAAAACTGAACCTGTCACGAATGTGAAATGTTGCTGTCATGCAAACGGAAGGTGCCTCGTGAGAATACTTGTGCTTGGCGGGGATGGTTACCTCGGATGGCCCACTGCGCTCCACTTGTCGAGGGCCGGCTACGAGGTGGGAGTGGCCGACAACTTCGCCCGTCGGGGGTACGACCTCGAAATGGGCGTGGACTCCCTGGTGCCAATTGCTTCATTGCACCGCCGCGTCGAGTGCTGGGAAGAGGTTTCGGGGAATCGGATCGAAATGTACATCGGCGATCTCACCGAGGACGAATTCGTCCACGACATGGTGGCGCGGTTCCGCCCCGACACGATCGTCCATTTCGCCGAGCAACGGAGCGCGCCCTACTCCATGGTCGACCGCAAGCACGCGGTGTACACCCAGGTGAACAACGTCGTCGGTACGCTCAATCTTCTCTATGCCATCGCGGACATCAATCCCTCCATCCACCTGGTGAAGCTGGGAACGATGGGGGAGTACGGCACCCCCAACATCGACATTGAAGAGGGCTACATAGAGATCACGCACCGTGGTCGCACCGATGTCCTCCCCTTCCCCAAGCAACCGGGCAGCTTCTACCACCTCTCAAAGGTGCACGACAGCCACAACATCGCCTTCTGCTGTCGGGCCTGGGGTCTTCGTTCGACCGACCTCAACCAGGGCATCGTCTATGGGCAGTCCACTCCTGAGACGACGCTGCATCCCGACCTGGCCACCCGCTTCGACTACGACGCCGTGTTCGGCACAGTCCTCAACCGTTTCGTGATCCAGGCGGCGGCGGGTGAGCCTTTGACGGTGTACGGCAAAGGGGGTCAGACGCGTGGCTTCCTCGATATCCGCGACACACTGGCCTGCGTGGAGCTGGCCATCCGCCACCCGGCCGACCCAGGGGAGTTCCGGGTGTTCAACCAATTCACGGAAACGTTCTCGGTGGGTGAACTGGCCGAAAAGGTCTGCCAGGCTGCCAGCGGTTCCACCATTGTGCACATCGATGACCCGCGGGTCGAGATGCAGGAGCACTACTACAGGGCCGCCCACACGAAATTGCTCGACCTCGGCCTCCTGCCGTTCCTCTTGGGTGACGAACTGCTGGCCGATCTGCTGGCGATCTCGCGTGCCCACGTCGACCGCATTGAGCTGTCGGCGCTGCAGCCACACGTCATGTGGCGCACGACGTCGAGCGACATCTCGCGGAACCCGATGCCAGAGCGGGACAGCACCGCAAGCGATCACCCTCGCTGAGAGCACACCGTTCGCGATCGGCGCTAGGTTTCATGCCGTTCGCGTCACGGTGGCCTCCGAAGCACATGACGTGCCTCGCACTCCCGGAAGGCATCTCGGTCGTCAGTGAATCGCATTCGAGACCATGTCGGCCCTCTTTGGCCCTACCTCGTCCTGATTGGCATCCCCTCCGCCGCCTTCATATTGCCTGACCTCATCTCCGGCCACCTTCTCCTGACCGGCGACAACCTTCAACAGAACTACCCCCTCCACGTGCTGGTCGGCTCCATGCTGGGGCACGGGCAATTGCCCTACTGGAATCAGTACATCTTCAGTGGATCGCCTCTTCTGGCCGATTTCAATGCCGGGGCCTTCTACCCCCTCGTGGGCCTCTTTGTGATCCTGCCTGACCGCGTGGCGTGGATGGCCACCGAAATCATCCTCTTCTCAGCCGTGGCGATCGGGATGTACACCTTCCTGCGGGCCCTGGCTCTCTCGACCATGGCGTGCCTGCTGGCCGCCGCGACGTTCGCCTTCTCGGGGACGGTGTTGAGTCAGGTCAACCACGTGGACATGACGGAAGGATTCGTCGCCATCCCTTGGATGCTGCTGGCCGTCCTGCACATCATCCGAGACGGCCGTTGGCGGTGGTCCATCCTGCTTGGTGTGGCCTTTGCCACGGTCATCCTCGCTGGCGCCCCCGAGGCGATGCTCGATGAGACAATCCTGATCATCGCCTACGCGGCGCTCTCAGCCGGTGTCGACCGGGGCCGCTGGTGGAGGGTTCTGACCCGGGGAAGCGCGGGTGCCGCGCTGGCCCTGTCCCTGGCGGCCGTCCAATGGTGGCCCGGGCTCAATGCCATCGCCAACTCCCAACGTGGCCTGAACGCCGGATTCACGGTGGCTGGAAGCTACCCGCCAGTGTTCGGTTTCCTGTCCGTCGTGCCCTACCTCTATGGCGGCTATGGCCACCTGGGAGAAAACAGTTTCTTCAGCCAGTACAACCTGCCCGAGGTGGGGATCTATGTGGGGATCCTGCCCATCATGGCGCTGGTGGCGCTGTGGCACCCCCGCTGGCCCAGCCGACTGCCCGGGCGCGAGCGGCGGACGTGGTACCTCGTGGGCCTCCTTGGCCTCCTCCTGGCTCTCGGATCGAATACCCCGCTCGAGCACCTCTTCAACGCCATCCCCCTCTATGGCCACCAAAGGTTGCAGAGCCGCAACATGATTGACGTCTCGCTCGCTCTCTGCGTCCTCTTCGCCGGATGGATTGACCGGCTCCCTGACTCCCGCCACAACCTGGTGAAGTTCGACCGGGCCATGGCCCTGCTCCCGCTCGGCCTGGTCGCCGGGCTCACCGCCTGGGCCCTCTTCGGACCCGGCGCTCTCCTGCGGCGATTGGCAGGCGTCTCGGCCTTTGCGAGCTTCATAGGCACGACTCGAGTGGCGACGGTGACCGCGTTGATGTTCTGCACCACGGCGGTCGTCATCATCTGGCTGCGTATCAGGCTGCCGGCTCGTTGGTGGATGGGTGCGGTCACCGTCTTCGTGGCTTTCGATCTGGGCCTGGTGGCCCTCACCAGTCAGCTGGCCACCTACCCGTTGAATTCAGTACTGGCCGGCCGCTCGTCGGTGGAGCAACTGGTGGCGGCCCATGCGGTCCCAGGTGGTCGATTCGATGTCTACGACCCCATGAGCATTGCCTCCTCCCCTGACACCATCACGGGCCTCCCGGATCTCAACATTCTGGCGCGCCTGCCTTCGGTGGCCGGCTACGCCTCCATTGTCAACGGGAACTACAGCGCGGTCACGCAGACGCACAATCTGGGCGAGCTGAATATCAACGAGTTGGCCTCGGGAACCCTCGATCGGTTGGACCTGCAGGAGATCCTGACGATACCCGAGTACTTCCTCGTCCCCGTGAGCGGGCAACCCACCACCCTGGCCGCGGCACAGCACATGACGGAGAATCATGGGCTCGATCCCGTGGTGCCGTTCGGCAACCCGCCGGACTTCACCGACCCCTTCTACCCGTTCTACACGAGCGCGCAACCGCCCCTGCACTCAGCGCAGACATCGTCGGAATTCTTCGGCCAGTCGATTGATCCCGTGTCCGCCACGCTGTTGTTCACCGCGGCGACGGCGTCCACCACGACGGTTCGCTTCGGGAAGCTACGACCCTCGGGTGGGACCAACTGGGGTCCCGACGTCACGCTGACCAGGGGGGCCTTGGCCGCCACCGGTGCCTTGCCCGCAGGAAGCGCCGTCGGGCTCGCCGTCGGCGTGGTCTCGGGTGTGATCCCCGGCTACCAAGCGATCATCTCGGTCAACCAACGGGACTTCGAGCTTGATGGCTCCCTGTCAAGGTCCCTCAGTCCCAGTATCTGGCGCCAAGCGGGAACTGTGCACGGGTACGTGCTCTATGTCCGGCGGCTTCCGCCGAAGCCGATATTTGTCGTCACCCCGGTGGGGGAAAGTTCCCCACCGGTGACGGTGCTCTCCAGTAACACCAAGTCAGAAGTGATCAAGGTGCACGTCGACCGGGCATCGTCCGTCGTACGCGACGTGGCGTGGGATCCAGGGTGGGAAGGTTCGGTCACCGTGAATGGTGGATCCCCACGGGCGGTGGCAGTGACGGATCACAACTTGGTGCAGCAGCTCCAGATTCCCCCCGGCACCGATGTGGTGACCTTCGAGTACCGGCCGCCGCACATTGTGGCGGCCGGCCTCCTCAGCATGTCGGCCGGCCTGGTTCTCATCGCCCTTCTCATCGCCAAACTCGCTCGCGGCCGGCCGCGTCGGCGGCAGGCGGGGCCTCAGCAGTAGGGATGGGCCAGGGAGAGCATGAACTCTCCCTGATCGGCTCCCCACGTCCCTTCGACCACAAAGCCAGCTTCCATGAGCTCGGCCGCGACACCCTCAGGTGTGAACTTCGCGCTGATCTCGGTGAGGAGTTCCTCTCCTTCGTGGAACTGCACGGTGATGCCGGCGTCGTGCAAGGTGACCTCCGTTGTCTGCCCGGCCCGGAGGCGCATCTCTATGCACTGGGTCCCCTCATTCCACAGGGCGACGTGGCTGAAGAGCTCTGGATCGAAATCGCCAGCCAGCTGTTCGTTGAGCACATGGAGGACATTCCGATTGAAGGCGGCGGTGACTCCGGCCTCGTCGTCGTACGCCTTCACCAGGCGGGTGCGATCCTTCACGAGATCGGTTCCGAGCAGCAGGCAGTCGTCGCTCGACATGGTGCAATTGAGATCGAAGAGAAAGCGAGCCCGCTGGGAAGGGTCGAGGTTGCCGATGGTGCCCCCCAAGAAGGCCACCAGGCGCCTCCCTTCGGTTGGGATCTCGGCCAGGTGATGGTGAAAGTCACCGATGACCAGGTGAATCGCCAACGAGGCGTACTCGACCGACAGCGTGGCGGCGGCGTTCCTCAGAAATCCGTCACTGACATCGAAGGGCACGTACCGAGCCAGGGTGCCGGCGTCCTGGAGCGCGTCGAGGAGGATGCGGGTCTTGTCACAGGCTCCGGCACCGAGTTCGACCAAGGTATCGGCCTTGGACATTTCGGCGATGGCCGGTGCGTGGGCTACCAACAAGCGGCGCTCGGCCCGGGTGGGGTAGTACTCGGGAAGCCGGGTGATCTCCTCGAAGAGCTGGCTACCCCGTTCGTCGTAGAACCAGACGGGCGGAATGGACTTGTGCTCCGCCTGCAGGCCGGCCAGGGCATCGTTCCGCATTTGGCGGCGCACGTCATCGGGTGAAAGGTGCACATCAATGGTGAAGGCCATGTCGTTCAGGGATCCCGCGCCAGGCGAACACCACTGAAGGCCCACCGGGCACCGGGTGGGAAGAAGTTCCGGTAGGTGGTGCGCGTGTGACCCGGAGGCGTGGCACAGCACCCACCACGAAGCACGTACTGGCTGACCATGAACTTCCCGTTGTACTCCCCGACGGCACCCGGTGCGGCCCGGAAGCCCGGATAGGGGGTATACGCGCTCGACGTCCATTCCCACACATCGCCGAACAGGGCGTTGGTGGAGATGGCCGGACGCGGGTGAGGCGAACCCTCACCGAGGAAGTTGTCGCCCTCGGCCTGGGCGGACGCCACGGTTTCCCATTCGGCCTCGGTCGGCAGGCGCATTCCGGTCCAATGGGCGAAGGCGTCGGCTTCGTAGTAGCTCACGTGGCACACCGGCTCGTCGGGCTCGACGGGCCGCACGCCCGAGAGGGTGAACTGGAGCCAGGTGTCGGGGTCATCCGGATCGGTGAACCAGTACAAGGGCGCCCGCCAGGCCTGCCCCATGACCACGGACCATCCGTCGGAGAGCCAGAATTCAGGTCGGGCGTAACCACCGTCCTCCATGAAGGACAGCCATTCGCCGCAGGTCACCGGCCGATCAGCCAGCGCGAAGGGGCTCAGGTGCACCGGGTAGCGGGGGAATTCGTTGTCGAAGCCGAAGGCCCCCCCGGCGTGCCCGATCTCCACCACGCCGCTGGCGTGCTCAATCCACCGTGCCTTGGGCGGGGCGGCGCAGGTCCCGGAGTCGCCGGCTGGGAGATAGGTCGGGCGGAGGGGATTGCGTGAGAGGACATGTTTGATGTCCATCAGGAGAAGCTCCTGGTGCTGCTGCTCGTGATGGAGTCCGAGCATCACCAGGTCTGCCAGTTCCGGCTCGAGCGACCCCGAGAGGAGCGAGTGCATGGCGTCGTCGACGTGGCGCCGGTACCGGCCCACTTCTTCGATGCCGGGACGCGAGATCAGTCCGCGCTCGTTTCGGGGGTGGCGATCACCGAGTGCCTCGTAGTACGAGTTGAAAATGTAGGCGAACGCATCGTTGAAGGGCCGATAGCCGCTGGCGTGTGGGCCGAGGATGAAGGTTTCGAAGAACCACGTCACGTGGGCCCGGTGCCACTTGGTCGGGCTGGCGTCGGGCATCGATTGGATCGTCTGGTCTTCGGCGCTCAACGGAGCGGCCAGACGTTCAGTGGTCGAGCGCACCTGAGCGTAGGCCGCGGTGAGATCTGATGGCATCGTCCACCCGCTGTCCTCCGACATCAGATCCGTCCCTTCACCGCTCCAGCGAGAGCGGGGGCGCCATACAGGCAGTTCGTTGCGGCCACCCTACCCAGATGTCCCCCGGCAACGGCGCGACCGCTCTCCGTGGCACAAAGGCCAGGTCGTCCTGCCCGACGTCGGGTGAATCGAAGGTGTCCCCGGGGCCACAACCATAGGGCGACGGCCTACCCGCCGACGGGCAGCGGCCGCGAACTCGACACCGTGGCATCCCCCGCCGTCGCCGGGAGAGAGGGATCCCCGCCGTCGGTCGTGGAGCCCAGCTGCCGGCCCAGCTTCCTGGCCTCCCAGCGGTCGAGCAGTTTGGTCCCGACGTAGTAGGCGCCCGCGGCGTAGATCCAGCCCACGAAGATGTCGATCACAAAGTGCTCACCGCTGTAGACGAGGGTGAAGGCCATGCAGATGGGGTAGGCCGCCAGCAAGACGCGCTTGGGGAGACTGGCGCCCTTCCAGAAGAAGAGGCAGATGAGCATGGGGTAGGCACCGTGCAACGACGGCATGGCGGCCACGGTGTTGTCGAATTTGCTTCCGCCCGTGAAGACGGCGGCACCGGAGTGGAGATGAAGGTGATTGAGCACCACCGGGACGATCCTCGTCACCGGCCCCAGATGGCCGGTCTGGTACGCCATCCACGGCGGCATGGCGGGGTACAGCACGTAGGTGACATAGCCGGCAAAGGTCAATCCCACGAAGAGGGCCGTGAAGCGCCTGAACTTCGCATGGTTCACCTTCCACAGCACGCCGGCGATGACGAAGGCCGCGAAGAAGTGGGTCATGTAGCAACACCACACCAGGTAGTCCCAAAAATGCAGGCCCGGGGTAAAGAGCCAATGTTGGAGCTGGACCGCGGGAGCGACTCCTCCCAAGAGGTGCGCGTCGAACCATGCTTGGGGTTTGACGAACGGAGCCCACAGGGTGTGCGACGCGTAGTCACGCAGGAGGTCGTACAAGACGAGGACCAGGTAGAAGGGCAACCAGTCGAGGAGAAGCCGCTTCCAGCGCACACCGGTGCCCAGACTCGAGACGATGAGCCCGGCCGTGATATAGGCGAAGACCCAATTGAGGGACCACGGGATGCCGGCCAGGAGGAAATACACAATGACGCTGGCCCCGAGCACCGCCCACCCGACGGTGACCCGACGCCTGCCGGGATCGGTCCAACGGCCGGCGGCCCAGCCCACGAAGGACCGCCGATCGTGAGGAAGGCTCCCGGCGCCGAGGGGAGCGGTGCCGTCATGATCCCCGGCCAGCGCGGCCGCAGGAGGACTGAGATCTTGATCTTCTTCGGTGGTCGTCATGGAGATGGATTGGGGCAGAATCCCGTCGGGTGCCCCCGCCGAGGACCCTACGTTGCCCCTTGACGGCCGGGGTTTCGAGGCCGCCCAGTTCGGGTCGCATCGTTACGAATGTGTGACAATCCTAGCCTGCTGACCTCATCAGGGCCGGGCCGGACCAGGGAGACGACGACGGGACCATTGCCACCAGCCGATCGACCGACCAGGGCCAGGTCGGGGTCCCGGCGCGCCGCGTTGATGGGCCTCTCCATCGTCGTGGCCGCTGCCGTCGCCTTCCTGGTGCTGGCTGCCTTCGAGGCCTGGCACGACTCCGCCACCTACGACGAGCCGGTGTACGTGTCATCGGGCGTGGCGGCCATCCTCCACCACGACCTGGCCGACAACGCGGAGCACCCACCTCTCTTCAAGGTGCTCGCGGCACTCCCCGTCCTGATCGTCCACCCCGTCGTGCCGGGTGACGGCCACTGGAACCGCAATGACGAGCGGGCCTACGGGGCCCGCTTCGTGGCGTCCCAAATGCAGGCCGGCACCATGCACAAGGTGACGGTGGCGGCTCGTGTCATCCCTTTGGTGGAGTGCGTTCTGATGGCCCTGGCCCTCTTTGCGCTGGCGTCGCGCCTCTTCGGTCCGTGGCCCGGGGTGGTGGCCGCATTGCTGTGGCTGCTCGACCCGTTGGTCCTCGGACTCGGCCACGTCGACGGTGTCGACCTCCCGTTCGCCCTGACCACCGTTTTGGTGTCCCTCTCTCTCGTGCGTTGGCTCGACCGTCGTGATCGCAGATCGCTGTGGTGGGTGGGGGCGGCCTCTGGCGCCGCCGCCTCGGCTCAAGTGACTGGTCTCCTGCTGATCGGGCTGGCCGTCGGAGTGGTGGTCCTGGTGGGAAGGCGGGCGGGTGGGAGGTCCTGGGCGCCGTGGCGGCCGGCCGGACTGGTCCTCGTGGTGGCGTGGTTCACCATCTGGCTTCCCTACATCGCGATCAACCCGAGCGTGGTCATCCACTCCTGGGTGGTTCTCCCACAGCCGTACGGAGAGGGCCTCGGGTATCTGGCCACCCACGACACCGGCGCCGCCCCCGGTTTCCTCATCGGCCACGCCTGGACGGGAGCCAACCTCTGGTTCTGGCCGGTAGCGCTCGTGGTCAAACTCCCCGCGCCAGTCCTGGTGATGCTCGTGGGCGGGACACTGGCGTTGGTGGGCCTCGTCCGTTCGGGAAGAATTCAACGCTCGACGTGGCATCACACGCTCATCGCGGTGGCGCTGCCGGCGGTCATCCTGTTCGTGGTCGAGCTTCCAAATCCCCGCACGCTCGGGGTGCGGTACCTGTTGCCCTCCCTCGCACTGTGGATCGCCGTCGCATCACCGATCGCCCTGGTGGTCGGGCGGCGGTTGGCCGCGGTCGCGCTCGGGGCGGTCCTCGGCTTGGCCGCGGTGACGACGGCGCTCTCCTTCCCCCATTCGATCTCCTCCACGGCGGCACCGTTCCGGCCGGGGTACCGCGTGGCCACCGACTCCAACCTGGACTGGGGCCAGGACCTCACCCTCCTGGCCACGTGGAGCCGGAGCCACCACCCCTACGTGGCCTACTTCGGGCCTCGCGGGATCACGCCCCGGGACGTGCCCGGGGCCAGGGCCCTCATCGGCATCCCGCCACACGCAGTCCTGGGTTGGGTGGCCGCGTCGGCCAGCGATCTGACCAGCGCCGACCGGGACGCGTTGGCCTGGCTCCGTGGCTACTGTCCGGTGGGAACTCTGGGCGGCACCATCTTGCTGTACCACTTCACGAGTGCCCCGACGAGTGCGGCGGGCCCGCCGGCCCCTCCGCCCCTCTGCACCGGCTCGGTCAGCCATCGGGTGAACGGGGCATGACAACCGATCGACCGCGCCTACTTGCGGCCGACGAGGTGGCGACCTACCTCAGTGCGGTGGCCTGGCTGATCGAACTCCTGCGCCATGACGACGTGGCATCGGTCTGGGACGGGCCGAGCGCACTGGCGCACTACACCGTCGGTGGGGTGGCGGCCCACGCCGTGCAAGGGGGCCTGCTCCGGCTGGAGCAACTCCTGGCCGATCCGGAGCCATCGGGCGGTCGCGTGGTGCTGGTGGGGGAGTACTTCGGCCCCAACCGGATGGCCGATCCGGGTGACGACGATCCGCTCTTCGCGTTGCTGCGCGCCCGTGCGGAGGAGTTTGCCCGCCAAGGCCCCGGGGCCGTGGCGGCCGCCTGCATGGCCTCACGTGACGAGTTGGCCCGCGTGCTTCCCCAGGCCCGGGCCGATCGTGCGATGCCGTCGGCGCGGGTCCCCGAAGGCCGGGCGCCTCTGTCGGATTACCTGCGCACTCGCGTGCTCGAAGTGATCGTGCACGGCGACGACCTGGCGGCCAGCGTGAGCGGCTGGAGCGCACCCGACCCACCTCCCGCCGCCGTGGAGGTGTGCCTCGCGCTCTGCGTGGATCTTGCCCGCGCCCGTGTGGGTGGCGTCGCCACCCTCAGGGCGTTCACCCGAGCCGAGCGCGCCCACCCGGGGGCATTGCGGGTTCTCTGACGCTCTGCCTTCTCGATGATGGTGGTGCCCCGCCGCCCGAAGGGTGGACGGTGAGGAGAGCGGAAGTGGAGGTGCTCATGGCCTTGGCGTGCACAGTACCCGGTGTGCCGTTTCAGTCCTCGGCCAGAATTTGATAGAGCTCCTTGCGGGCCTTTTGGATGACCGCGATGCCGCGCTCGACCTGTGCCGTCTCGCCGGCGCCCGAGAGTTGCTTGGCTGCACTCATCAGTTGGCCGACCGACTGGCGCAGGGTGCGGATCTGGCTGTCGTTCTCGCCCTCGGACCGCCAGGGCGACCCGACCTCCGTGGCCGCCTCGGCCACGCCCGCCTCGGTGAGCGTGAAGGTGCGGGTCCCTTCGTCTTCGCGCGATCTGACCATCCCCTCATCCTCGAGCATCTGGAGGTGCGGGTAGACCGAACCGGGGCTGGGTCGCCAGAGGCCACCGCTCATCTCTTCGAGCCGGCGCATCACCTCGTAGCCGTGGGCGGGCTGGTCCGCCAGGGCGGTCAGGATGGCCCGCCTGATGTCGCCGCGACGCATGCGACGCCCGCCGCCCCAGCCGCCGCGGCCGCCGCCCCAGCCGCCGCGGGCGCCCGGGCGCCCGAACGGGCCGTGCATGCCGTGCCCTCCGTGGGGAGGTTCATGGTCGTGATGGCCTTCGAATCCCATGGCGGGCTCCCTATCTCGTTGACTTCCTAATGATACGCTAATGATATATCACAATATTCTTGAGATCTGATGGAGGTTCAGGAAGAAAGTCGTTGGGGCCGCGCCGGAAGCCGTCGTCGGCACCCATACTGTGGACAGCGGACGGGTCCCCGGGGTCCGTGGTCCGGCCGATCGCTCATCTGCCCTGGAGGCGCCATGGGATTGTTCACCTCATTCAAGTCAGCCTTGGTCCAGGCGGACCGGGCCCTGCCGGGACGGGCAGAGGCCATGACGATCACCGCTCCGCACCTGGTCCTGGGCACGCCGATCACCCCTCCCTTCCCTGAAGGGTTCGAGCGGGCCATCTTCGCCATGGGGTGCTTCTGGGGAGCCGAGCGCAAGTTCTGGACCATGCCGGGCGTGTTCACCACCGCTGTCGGCTACGCCGGCGGGATCACCCCTAACCCGACCTATCACGAGGTGTGCAGCGGTCGTACCGGTCACACCGAGGCGGTGCTCGTCGTCTTCGACCCGTCCGTCACGAACTACGAGACGCTGCTGGTCGCGTTCTTCGAAGGTCATGACCCAACCCAGGGCATGCGGCAGGGCAACGACGTCGGCACGCAGTACCGCTCGGCCATCTACACCACGTCGCCCGAACAGGCGGCCGCAGTCGAGAAGGTGGCGGCCGCGTTCGGCGGATCCCTGGCCGGTGCCGGGTACGGACCCATCACCTCGGAGATGGCGCCGGCCGGCGAGTTCTATTACGCCGAGCCATACCACCAGCAGTATCTCGAGGCCAACCCCGGCGGCTACTGCGGGCTGGGCGGGACCGGCGTGTCCTGCCCGGTCGGCTTGGGGTGAGTGCGGGAGAGTCCAGCCGCCTCACCGAGGTCGAGCAGGCCCAACGGCGGTCGGCCATCCCGTCGGTCTTCGCCCAGACACCCTTCCTGGCCTGGCTGGGCCTGGCGGTAGAGCGCTACGAGCCCGACGATGTCGCCACCCGGCTGCCCTTTCGGACTGAGTTGAGCAATGACGGAAGCACGTTTCACGGCGGCGTGGTCGGCACGGCCATCGACACCACCGGCGCCCTGGCCGCCTGGTCCAACCACGACTTCGACCGGGGCGTGCGCGCATCGACGGTGTCCATGGCGCTGCAGTATGTGGCCGCCAGCGCCGGCAGCGACCTGTTCTGCCATGCCACGACCATCCGGCGGGCCCGCGAGCTCATCTTCACCGAGATCACTGCCCGTGACCGCGATGGCAAGGTGTTGGCCCACGGGATCCAGACCTACCGCATCACCTAAGCACCCCGGCGGGGGCGGTGGTCAGCGCAGCGCAGACAGGCGGTCGAGCGCGGCTTCGGCCTCGGCCACGAAGAGCCGGACCAGATCGGCGGCCGGGATCAGCTCGGTGATGGCCCCCACGCCCTGGCCGGCCGGGTAGCACTCCTTGTCCACATCGACCCCGTCGGTGAAGGAGTCACCCCCCAGGTGCATGGTGCCCCCGCCGTAGGAGATGGCCAATTGCTCGGGGAACTTCTTGAGCTCCTCGGGGTGGGCATCGAAGTGGTCGGTGTAGGAATTGCGCACGACGCGCATCGTCTTGCCCGAGTAGGCGCGGCTGACCGTGGTCTGGTCCTCGCGGCTGGACAGCAACCTCTCCTTGTACCCGAGCACACCTCGGGCCTCGGGCGTGGCGATGAATCTGGTGCCGACCCAGATCCCGTCCGCCCCCAGTGCCAGCGCGGCGGCCAGGCCGCGCCCGTCGAAGATGCCACCGGCCGCCACCACGGGCACGCGGTCCCCGACGGCGTCGACGATCTGGGGGATCAGCGGAAAGGAGGCGACCTGACCCGTGTGGCCGCCGGCCTCGGTCCCCTGGGCGACGACGAGGTCGCACCCGGCTTCCACGGCGCGCACGGCATGGTCGACCTTGCCGCACATGCTGACCACGACCACGTTGTTGGCGTGGCACTGGTCCACCACCTCGGTGGGCACACCCAGGCCGGCCACGAAGGCGGTGGCGCCGCCCTCGATGATCATCTGCACCTGCGCGCTCATCCCGCCCGGCATGGCCGTCAGGAGATCGACCCCGAAGGGCTTGTCGGTGCCCTTTCGGACGGCGGAGATCTCCGCCTCCATTTTCTCGTCGCCCATGGTGGACGCACCGAGGCAGCCGAAGCCGCCCGCCTCGGAGACGGCGATGGCCAGCTCGGAGTAGGAAACCCCACCCATGCCGGCCAGCATCACCGGGTGTTCGATGCCCAGCAGCTCGGTGAGACGAGTGCGCATGCGGTTCTGCCTTCTTTCGGATCGTCAGTGTCGGTCGGCGCCGGCACCGTGGTCGTCATCAGCGTAGTGAGGGTGCCCCCGAGCAGGCCCAATGTTGCATTCTTCTCACCTTATTTCTACTGTGAGCGGATCGTGGGAGACGTGAGGAGGTCGCGGTGACCGTCGTGGCACCTCACCCAGCCGAGCAGATCACCAAGCGCCGGCTCTGGTTCATTCTCGGCGCCCTGCTGCTGGGCATGCTCCTGGCCGCGCTCGACGGGACCATTGTGTCGACGGCGCTGCCTACCATTGTGGGGGAGCTGCACGGAGGGTCGCACCTGGCCTGGGTGGTCACGTCATACCTCTTGGCTTCGACCGTCTCAACCCCGCTGTGGGGCAAGTTGGGCGACCAATTCGGACGCAAGTTCTTCTTTCAGGGCGCCATCGTGGTCTTCGTCGTGGGTTCGGCGCTGGCCGGTTTCAGCCACACCATGACCCAACTGATCATGTTCCGGGCCGTCCAGGGATTGGGCGGGGGCGGCCTGATGGTGGGTGCCCAGGCGATCATCGGCGATGTGGTTTCGCCTCGGGATCGAGGCCGGTACATGGGCCTGACCGGGGCCATGTTCGGACTGGCCACCGTGATCGGTCCGCTCATGGGCGGGCTCTGCGTGACCTACCTCACCTGGAGGTGGGTCTTCTACATCAACTTGCCGCTGGGGGTCCTGGCCCTCTTCGTGACGGGCGCTGTCCTGCCCGGGACGTTGTCGCGGGTCCACCATGCCATCGACTACCTGGGCACGCTCCTCCTCTCGGCCGCGGCGACCACGTTCATCCTCTTCGCCAGCTTGGGTGGTATTTCGTGGGCCTGGAGGTCACTACCAAGCATCAGCCTGGCGGTGGGTGGTGTCGTGCTCACCCTGCTGTTCTTGGTGGCTGAGCACCGGGCCCCCGAGGCGGTGATCCCGCTCAAGCTCTTCGGAATCCGGGTGTTCAACGCGGCCAGTGCCATCTCCTTCGTCATGGGTTTCGCCATGTTCGGAGCCTTGACCTTCGTCCCGCTCTTCTTGCAGATCGTGAAGAGGGTGAGTCCCACCGATTCGGGCTTTCGGCTGGTGCCACTCATGGGAGGGCTTCTCGCCGCCTCCATCCTCTCGGGACGCCTGGTGTCCCGGTGGGGCCGCTACAAGATCTTCCCGATCGTGGGCACGGCGCTGATGACAATCGGTGCGTACCTCATGTTCCTCATCGGCGAGCACACCGGAGCCTGGGTCATGGCGGCCTACATGTTCGTGTTCGGGGCCGGCTTGGGACTCATCATGCCGACGCTCGTGGTGGCGGTGCAGAATGCCGTCACCTACGAGGACCTGGGTGTGGCCACCAGCAGCAGCACCTTCTTCCGCATGATCGGTGGATCGTTCGGCACCGCGGTGTTCGGGGCCATTTTCGCCAATGTGCTGCATGCCAAGTTGGCCCCGACATTGGCGTCCCTGCCCAAGACACATGGACCGTCGCCCAATGTGACGTCCCTCGATCCGACGGCCCTGCACAAGCTGGCGGTGGCGGCTCCGCAGATTTACGACAAGGTCATTGCCGCCATCACCGGAACCGTGCAGACGGTCTTCCTGGTTGCCGTTCCGATCGCCTTCGTGGCTTTCCTGCTCAGTTGGCTCCTGCCCGAGCTTGAACTGCGCAAAACGGTGCAGACGGTGGATCGGGGAGAGGGCTTCGGGATGCCCGACACGCGATCGTCGCTCCAGGAGATCCAGCTGGCGCTGGAGCGGTTCACCGGGCGCGAGAACCGGGTGGAGCTGTACCGGACACTGGCGCAACGGGCCGGCATCGACCTGCCGCCGCGCTCATGCTGGCTGCTCTACCGACTGGCTGATCGCCCTGCCTCGACGGTGGGTCAGGTGGCGGAGCGACTCAAGGTGGATCCGCTGATCATCAAGCCGGGATTGGACGGACTGGTGGCCGCGGGCATGGTCGAGGAGATCCAACGCGGCGATGAGCGGGACCTGGCACTGACCCCGACCGGCACGGCGGCCATTGAGCGCTTGGCCGAGGCACGGCGGAGCGGGCTGACCGAGCTCCTCGAGGGCTGGAATCCCCAGGAGCATCCCGAAGTGATCGACATGGTCAAGGAATTGGCCGCCGCGCTCCTGGCCGATGACGAGCGCCTGGTGGCCGATGCCCTCCCAAGGTCTCCGGCGGTTGCGGCGGGCGGTCCGGCGACCACGTGACCTGAGCGTCAGGGGAGCGCGAGCTCGGCGCGCAGCCTGTCGTGAGCTGGCGCGGGGGCGCCGATCGTATCGAGGCCCAGGAGGGCGGCACCGAGGACCGGGGGTGCGCTGAGGCGAAGGAGCTGGGCGCCAGGAGCCACGGCGTGGATGCCCCGGGCCACCCGGTCATGAAATCGTGTGTCCTTGGTTTCGAAGATGCCGCCACCGAGGACGACCTCCACTCGTTCGGCCTCGATCCCGAGGCGGGTGATGGCGGTGGTGGCGAATGTGACCACCTCGTCGGCCAGGATGTCGGCGGCCTCGCGGGCCAGGGCATCCCCTTCGGCGGCCGAGTCGAGCAGGACGCGGGCCAACTCGAAGAGGCGGGTGTAGTTGATCTGGCCGGTGTAGACCCCGGTCAACACCGATGGCGCATCGGGGAGTTGGAAGTGGGCCGGCACCCGTTCGCTGAGCAACGTCGGCGCGCCGCGGCCGTCAGCGGCCCGCAGCGCCAGGCCGAGGGCGCGGATGCCCAACCATGAGCCTCCGGGTGCGAAGTCACCGGAGAGCTCGGCCAGGGCGGGGAAGCGCACCGATGCGCCATCGGGGCCGACTCCGGCACAATTCAGGCCGGTGCCGCACACCACGCCGATGCCCCACGGCTTCGATGTGCCCGCTCGTGACACGGCCAGGGTGTCGTTGCGCAGGAGGATGTCCGAGGTCCAGCCCCGGAGCGCGATGGCGGGTGCCAGGCGCTCCTCGTCTACGGGGAGGTCGACGCCGGCCAAGCAGTAGACGCCGATTGGGCACATGGGGTGCGGCGCCTCGGACAGCCCGGCGTCGCGGGCGGCAGCGACAATCGCCTCGTCGAGCGCGTCCATAGCGCCGTCGATGCCGACCAACTGATGATTGCTCGGCCCTCCCCGCGATCGACCGAGGACGGCACCCTGGCGGGAGACCAGCACGACGTCGGTCTTGGTGCTGCCGCCGTCGAGGGCCAGCACCGCCGGTTCCGGGCTGTCGGTCACGCCCGGATAGTACGTTGCCCGGGGTGGGGATCAAGGTGGCCGTGGTCGGGGGCGGGAGCACCTACACCCCGGAGTTGGTCGACGGGCTGTGCGATCACGAGGACCGCATGGTGGTGGACGACCTTGTCCTCTTGGATCCGGACGAGCATCGGCGCCAGGTGGTCGGTGGGCTGTCCGAACGCATCCTGCGCACCAGGGGTTGGGAAGGCACCTTCTCGACGACGGCCGATCGGCACGCCGCGCTGGAAGGGGCGGACTTCGTCGTCGTCCAATTGCGCATCGGTGGCCAGGCCGCACGCCATGTCGACGAGACGATCCCGGTCGGCTTCGGGTGCCTCGGCCAGGAGACGACCGGAGCCGGCGGGCTGGCCAAGGCGCTGCGCACCGTCCCCGTGGTGTTGGAGTTGGCGGAGGAGACGGCCGCGCGGGCCAATCCGGGCGCATGGTTCGTCGATTTCACCAATCCGGTGGGCATCGTCACCCAGGCGTTGCTCGATGAAGGGCATCGGGCGGTGGGCCTGTGCAACGTGGCCATCTGGGCCCAGCGCCGGCTCGGGCACTATTTGGGAGTCGATCCCGATGGGGTGGGGATCGAACACGTCGGCCTCAACCATCTGACCTGGATCCGTTCGGCCCGGCTCGGCGGCAGCGACAGGGATCTCTTGCCTGAGCTCTTCGACCGTGTCGGTCCCGAGCTCGAACTGGAGAGCGGGATCCCGCTCGAACTCCTCCGCCTGCAGCAGGCGCTGCCGTCGTACTACGTGCACTACTACTACAACCACGACGCCGATGTGGCCGAGCAGGCGGTGCCCGGGCACCGCTCGCGGGCCGAGGTCGTGGCCGAGCTGGAGGCCAAGCTCCTGGTCGAATACGGCGACCCGGAGCTGGTGACCAAGCCCGATGGCCTTTCGTATCGAGGAGGTGCCTTCTACTCCCTGGCTGCCGTGCGCCTCATGGCATCCCTCCATGCCAACACCGGTGACGTCCAGGTCGTCGACATGCGCAACGACGGCGCCATACCCGGGTTGCCGGACGACGCGGTGGTGGAGACCACTGCGTTGGTCGATGCCCAGGGAGCTCACCCGCTTCCCCAGCGACAGCTGCCTCCCGAGATGCTCGGGCTGGTCCAGCACGTCAAGGCCTACGAGCACTTGGCGGTCAAGGCGGCGCGCACGGGCAGCCGGGATGACGTGGTGCGCGCTCTGTTGGCCAACCCACTGGTTGGGCAGTACCCGCTTGCCGCAGACCTGGCCGACGCATTGTTGGCGGCCAACAAGCATCATCTGCCGCGCTTCTTCCTTGACTGACCTTTTGGCTGATTGACGTAGTGACTGGTCGTTTTGGCGGCGGATGGCCGGCGGAGCATCGCTCGGCCATGCGGCCCTCCTGGCCACGCCGGCTCGGCGGGTAGCGGGGTAGTCTGTCTCTCGGAGAGCCGGGAAGCCTGGTCGGCACGATGCCCGCGCGCGAAGGAGCCGACATGAGGTGTGGCTTTGCTCTCCTGCTGTGCCATGGCGAACCTACGGCCCGACCCCTTGCACGCTCCCACAAGGTGGTTGCGTGAACGCGGCGCTCGGCGGCTCCACCTTGATGTTCGCATCGGGCGGTGTGATCAGCCTGGCTACGAGCTGGTTGCTGGTGACCCGCCTCGAACGGATGGGCGAACGATTGGGGTTCTCCGAGGGTCTGCTCGGAGTGGTGGCGGCCCTGGCTGCTGACGCACCGGAGATCACTGCCTCGGTCACCGCCATGGCTCACCGCCAGCAGGTCGTCGGAGCAGGTGTGGTGATCGGTTCGAACGTCTTCAACCTTGCTGCCTTGCTCGGAGTGGGTGCCGTCGTCGCAGGGGGGATCGGCTTGCACCGCCGTGTTGTCCTCCTCGGCGGGGCGGTGTCCGTCTATGTCGCACTGGTGTGCCTCGCCGCAGTCACCGGTGTGGTGAATCCGGCCGTCGCTCTCGGTCTCGTCCTGGCGGGCCTGATCCCGTACGTGGTCGCGCTGGGTGCCCACGGGTCGGTCAGGCATGTCGGTCTCCCTGACCGGTGGGCGGAATGGCTGGCGAGCGCCATTGTCGAAGAGGAGGACGAGCTCGAGCTGGCCATCTCCCCTCGCCGCGGCACGGGGCGCGACGCCATCGTCGGTCTGGCCGCATTGGTGGTCGTCATCGGGGCCAGTGTGGCCATGGAGCATGGGGCGACCTCACTTGGCGCGCACTTCGGGGTGCCCCAAGTGGTCGTCGGGGGATTGGTCCTGGCGATCGTGACCAGTCTTCCCAACGCCGTCGCCGCCGTGTACCTGGCCCGGCGGGGGAGAGGGGCCGCGGCATGGAGTACCGCCCTCAACTCGAATGCGATCAACGTCGCCGCCGGCCTCCTGGTCCCGGCGGCAGTCCTCGGAATGGCCAAACCTTCAGCCTCTGCCGTTCTGATCGCCGGGTGGTACCTGGGTCTCACCGTCGTGGCCCTGGCGCTGGCCTATGCAGGGCGTGGCCTTGGCCGCACGGCCGGTTGGCTGCTCGTCGGGGCTTACATCTTGTGCGTCGCCATCCTCCTGGCCCTCACCTGAGGTGACCGGGCGTCTCCCGGTGTTCCCCAGTAGTCGGAGTCGGACCCCAACCGTGGTTATCCGGCGTTGTCCGTCGGGGCCGTGGTGGTCGGCGGGGCCGTGGTGGTCGGCGGGGCCGTAGAGGAGGTGGGGGAGGACGTGGGGGAGGAGGTAGAGGTCGAACCGGTGCCGGCAGGTGGGGTCGCGGTCGGGGCGGTCGGGGCGGTCGGGGCGACGAAGGGAGACGTTTCCCCCTTTTCAGAGGCCAGGCTGGCCGTCGGGGTGCTGGCCAAATTGGTGCAACTACGGGCCGAGTTCCAGCTTTGAAGGGCGGTGGCGGCAGGGGCACCGGTCAGGGGTTGTGGGAGGCCGGCCAAGATGGTGGCGGGACGGAAGGTGGCGCCGGTGATCTTTCGTCCGATCGCAGTGATGATGAGGGATCCGCTCGACGTCTCCGGGGCGATGTTGTCATAGAAGGCGAAGTTGCCCAGGCCGTAGTCGATGTAGGCGCTCCCGAGGTACCCACCGCCGAGAATCACGTGGGCGTCGGTGCCGATGACGATGTCGGCACCGGCATTGACCAGCTGCTGGGCCAAGGGCTCCTGCTGGGGGTTGGGGCATGCCTGCACTTCGGTTCCCCAATGTAGGTAGACCACCACCGTGTCCGCCGTTCGCCGGGCCTGCTGGACTGCGGTGATGAGTTCTGTCGGATCCAGTGCAGCCGCCACGCCGGGCTGGGAGGTCGTCGCCGACCACGTGCTGACCAGGTTGGCGGCGATCACCTGTGTGGCGGCGATGACCGCGATTCGTTGTCCCTTGATCTTGATCCGGTAGGGGGCGAAGGCTTGCGCGGCATTGTTCCCGATGCCGATGATGGGGAACTTGGTCTGCGCGGCGATGGCCAAGTTCTGGGCCAGCCCCGTAGGGCCGCAGTCAATGGCGTGATCGTTGGCCTGAGTGGCCACGTTGACCCCTGCGCTGCGCAACGCGGTGATGGACGTCGCCGGCGCGTCGAAGATGTACAGCTTGTTCTGTGCTGGTGGGGGGCAGGTGCCGTCGGTGATGGCGGTCTGCAGGTTGACCATCCTCAACTGGGTGCCCAAGAAGAGCTGGCTGAAGGTGTCCCCGAGCGCCGTGGCCGGATTCGCCGCCAGGCGGGTTCCCACGGCCCCGGCGAAGTGCACGTCCCCGCCGAAGCCCAGGGTGACGGCTTTGCCGTCACCCTTCCAGTCGGGGTTGAGGGGCGAGTGGAGCGGGAAGGCCTGCAGCGCGGTTTGGTGGTGCGAGGCCGATGGCCCTGGTGTGTTCTGGCCGCCACCGGAGAAGAAGACGACGTAGAGCAGGAGCAGAAAGAGCACGACGCCGCCCGTGGTGACTTGGCGGCGCCGACGGCGGACCCTGTGTGAGACCACGTGGGCACTATGTCACACCGTATCGAGCCTGGTCAGGCCCGGGGCCGGGCGGGACCTGGGCGGTGGGGCGTCGGGGCGGCTCAGACGGCGGAGAGAGTGTCCCAGTGGGCGACCAGGGAGCCCACCAGTCCGTGGCAGGCGGCGGCGATCATGTCCCGGCAGTCGCTGAACATGTCGTCGTCCCCGTAGTACGGGTCGGGGACATCGGCGGCTGCCCCGGAGTCGGAGTCGAATGAGCGCAGGAGGAAGAGGCGGTGCGGGTCGGCCCCCAGGCCGCGCAAGGTCTGCTGGTGCCGCCGGTCGAGCGCCACGATGAGGTCGAAGTGCCCGAGCTGCGCCGTGGGGATGTGGTGGGCGATATGCGGGTGGTGGCCGTAGCCGGCCCGTTCGAGTGCGAGGGCGGCACTGGGGTGCATCGGCTCTCCCTCGTGCCAGGGGCCGGTGCCGGCACTGCTGACCACCAGGTGCCGGTCCAGCGAGGTGCCGTCGTCGAGGGTGGTGGCGCCGGCCAGTGATCGGGTGATCACCTCGGCCATGGGCGACCGGCAGATGTTGCCCGTGCACACGAAGGTGATCCGGTACGGGAGCTGGTGAATCGGGCGGGGCGGTGCGACGAGTCGGGGCGCCACCCGGCTCACGCCGAGTACTCGTCGCGCAGGTTCTTCTTGACGATCTTCCCGGTGCCGGCCCGGGGCCACTCGGTGCGGATCTCGAGCTGCTCGGGGATCTTCTGCGTCATGAGGCCGGCCTGCCGGCAGAAGGCGACCACCTCGGCGAGCTCGAGCCCGTCGGTTCCCTCGGCCAATTGGACGACGGCGCAGACCCGTTCGCCCCGTTCGGGATCGGGAAGGCCGATCACCGACACCTCAATGACCTTGGGGTGGGTGTAGAGCAGGTCCTCGATCTCCTTGGCGCTGATGTTCTCCCCCTTGCGGACGATGACGTCCTTGAGGCGCCCGGTCAAGGTGAGATGCCCATCGGCTCTGAGCTTGCCCAGGTCGCCGGTGCGGAAATAGCCGTCGTCATCGAAGGCGTCGGCGTTGAGGGAGGGGTCGGTGTAGCCGTGGAACACCATGGGGCCCTTGACCCGTACTTCGCCTTCTTCACCGGGCGCGGCCGGCCGGCCGTCCAGGGTGACGATGCGCACCTCGGCGCCCTCTACCGGCTTGCCGTCGGTGTTGGCCAGTTGCTCGTCGGAGTCGTCTGGTGAGCCGTTCGAGATCATGGGTACCTCGGTCATGCCGTACCCGTGCACGACCCCTCGGCCCCCGATCTCGTCGCGCACCTCGAAGTGGACCTCGGGTGGCTTAGCCGCGCCACCCCCGGACATGAGGCGGAGCGTGGGCAGGATCGGCTGGCCCGGCGTCTTGCGTTGCTCGGCCAGGTAGGCCACATAGAAGGCAGTACTGCCGCCCACCATGGTGGCGCCGTGATTGCGGAAGAGCGGGAGGACGTCGGGCACCGAGAAGGCCTCGACCAGGACGGCCGGGAAACCGAACGAGAGCATGGTGACGAGGTAGTCCGGGCCGGCGATGTGGGCGAACGGGAAGGCGATGGTGCCGACGTCGTCGGGGTTCATGGCCAGGGCGCGGGCCAGGCCCCAGCCGCCGGCGATCAGGGTCTGGTCGGTGTGCTGCACCCCCTTGGGGTCAGCCGTCGAGCCCGAGGTGTAGTAGATCCACCGGTTGGGGGCTTCCGCCGCCGTGGTGGGGACGGGCGGTGGCGGAAGGGTCGCCGGATCTCCCTCGGGCAGCCCGTCGTCGATCCTCATGATGTCGGGGCGGGTGGGGGAGTCGGCCAGCGCCCGCTCGGCCATGGCCGGGAAGTCGATGTCCCGCCAGACGGTCGGGATGATGAACATCGACGCGCCCGTCTCCCGGAGGGCGAAGCCGACCTCGCGCTCACGGTAGAGGTGGATGATGGGATTCTGGACGGCCCCCAGGCGGGAGAGGGCCAGGGAGAGCACCACGGTGTCGATCCGGGTCGGGAGCTGCCATGACACCATGGAACCCGTGCCGACGCCCATGGTGTGCAGGCCGGCGGCCACCCGGGCGGCCCGATCACGGAACTGCCCGAAGGTGAGCATCTCCCCGTCGGCGGCGATCAGCATGGGTTGGTCGGGGGACACGTCGGCCCGTCGGTCAGTGAGCTCCCACAAGGTGCGTGCTCCGGTGAGTACCTCGTTCGTGCTCATGTCCACTCCTTTTCGGACTCTTCTCATAGCAGCTGGCCGGCAGGACGGGCGAGGCGGAGTCGGCAAGACCCTTGGTGGGCCGGGGAACTGGCCCGGCCGAGCCGCCTGGCCAGGCCAACGACCGCGTGCCGGAGGTCCGGCGGTGGTCCTAAGCTGAAGGACGGTGATGATGGCCAGGCACAATGGATCGCAGGGAGCAGATCGCATTGTCCCGGTCCGGCCGGCATGCAAACATGGAGGGCGGATAGACGTGCCTAACCCCGGGGGCTGCTGCTAGTGCCACTTTCCGACCACGAACAGCGAATATTGGCTGAGCTGGAAGAGTCCCTGGTGCGCCAGGACCCCGAATTCGCCGAGCGGGTCCGCACCGAATCCGTGTACCGACATGCCGGTCGCTACTGCAAGTGGGCTGCCGTGACGTTCATCATCGGGGTGGTCATCCTGGTGGCCTTCTACAGCAAGTCGACCGTGGCCGGGTTCATGGGGGTCGTCATCATGTTCGCCTCCGCTGTCTGGTTCGAGCGCAACCTGCGCCGTATGGGTCGCGCCGGGTGGCACGACCTGACCCGTCCGAGGGATGGTGAGCAGTCGAGGGCCGCTGCAGCATCGAGCGGGCTGGAGGGAGCGGTGACCGAAGCTCGCGACTGGTTCCGTACCCGGTTCCACCGGCGCGAGAGCTGAGTCACCCGCGGGCTCGCCCGCGGCCCGACTGCCGTCCACCATGACCAATCTGGCGTTGGCCGTCGACATCGGTGGCACGAAAATGGCTGCCGGTCTGGTCGATCCCGAAGGGTGCATCGTGCACCGGGAACAGGTGCCGACCCTGGTGCCGGGGCCACGTGGCTCCTCCGGTGGTGCCGGGAGCGGTCCAGACGAGGCGGAGTCAATGTGGCTTAACCTGGTTGACCTGGTCAATCGGGTGCGTGCCCAGGCGAACGGTCGCGACCCGATCGTGGTCTGCGGTGTCGGGTGCGGGGGGCCGATGAGCACGGGAGGCGAAGAAGTATCGCCCCTGAACATCCCCCGCTGGCGGTCGTTCCCCCTGCGGGCCCGGCTGGCTGCCCTGACCGGCCTGCCCACCTTTGTCGATAACGACGCCAAAGCACTGGCGCTCGGTGAGGGGTGGATTGGCGCCGGGGCCGGCCAACGTGACTTCATCGCCATGGTCGTCTCAACCGGCGTGGGTGGAGGTGTGATTCTCGACGGGCGCCTCCTCCAGGGCCGGTGGGGGAATGCCGGGCACATCGGCCATATGGTCGTCGTCCCCGAAGGGCGCCCCTGCGTGTGCGGGAGCCACGGCTGCCTCGAGGCGGAGGCGTCGGGCACGGCGTTGGCACTGATCACCGGGCAACCGGCCGAGTTGGCATCGCCCGAGATGGTGGAGCGGACCGGCACTCTGGTGGGTCGTGCCGTGGCTTCCACGGTGAATCTGTTGGATCTCCCGCTGGCGGTGGTCAGTGGCTCCGTGGCATTGGGGTTCGGCGAGCCGTTCTTCGTGGCGGCGCAGCGGGAGATCGACCTTCGGTGTGGTCTCGACTTCGCCCGGGGGGCGACGGTGGTACCCGGGGGTCTGGGTGACCGCGGTCCCCTCATTGGCGCGGCGCAGGTCGGATGGCACGGCGTCGCTTCCCGAGGATGAGCGCCACCGGACGTCACCGTTGGAGTGGTGACGCCATCGTGGTCCTGGGTGCCGTGGTGCTCCACCCGACGTTGTGGTGGGCGGCACTTGCCGCTCTGGTCCGCCTGGCGCGCCGGGGATGGTGGCACCGGGCGCCGTTCCTGCCCGTTCCGGGAGAGGCGTATTGGCGGTTCCGGTTGGAGACTGCCTTCGGGGGCGACGCCGGGTCGGGAGAGGCTTTGTCCAGAGCCGACGTGGTGGCCTACCTGAAATGGTGTCGGAGGACGCGTCCCGGCCGCGGGTAGCCTCTCCATCGTTATGGAGCGGGTGCTCCTCCTCAATGCGACCTACGAGCCGCTGGCCCTCGTCTCGGATCGCCGTGCCGTCGTACTGGTACTGGCCGGCCGGGCCGAGGCGGTCGCCTTTCGCGAGGACTGTGCCGTGTTCCACTCTCCGTCCCTGCACGTAGAGGTCCCTTCCATCGTGCGACTGGCCCACATGGTCCGCATTCCGCGCTGGGCGCGCACGCCGCCCGTGACCAGGCGGTCGGTCCTGCGCCGGGACGGGGGGCTCTGTGTGTACTGCTCGGCACCGGCCGACACCATCGACCACGTGATCCCGCGCAGCCGGGGCGGCACGCATGACTGGTCCAATGTGGTGGCCTCCTGCAAACGGGACAACCTGACCAAGGCCGATCTGTTGCTGTCCGAGCTGGGATGGACGCTGCGGGTGAAGCCGGTCCCTCCTGACGGCCATCTCTGGCGGCTCCGCCACCTGGCCGAGGTGGACCCTTTGTGGGAGCCCTATTTGGCTGCGGCATCCTGAACGTTGCTTTCGAGTCCTCTCTTCGACGTCGAGCAATTCAGAAAAGCGCCCGAGCGGGTGGCGCTGGCGCGCCTGGTGGAGCGCCCGACGTTGGTGCTGGGCAGCACGCAGCCAGTGGAGTTGGTGGCCCGGCTGCGGGTGAAGGAGAGAGGTGTGGACGTAGCGCGCCGGAGGGGTGGGGGAGGGTCGGTCTTCCTGCAGCCGGGCGATCATGTGTGGATCGACTCCTGGATTCCGCGCCATGACCCACTCTGGGACGTCGATGTATCCGCCGCCGCGGCGTGGGTGGGGGCTTGGTGGTGCGAGGCACTGGCGACGTTGGGCGTTGGGGGCCTGGACGTGCATTCCGGGCGTTCGGTCCCCGGAGAGCTTGGTGAGCTGGTGTGCTTTGCCGGTCGGGGTCCCGGCGAGGTGTTCCACCATGGCCGCAAGGTCACCGGCCTCTCGCAGTGGCGGGGTCGGGAGGGAGCGCTGTTCTCCTCCTGTGCCTATGCCCATTGGGATCCCGTGCCGCTCATTGAGCTCGTGCACGTCGATGACGCGGTGCGAGCCGGACTGGTGCGCGATCTCACCGACACCGCGGTCGGCGTGGCGGAACTCTCGGACGGGGTGGTGGATCTGAGCGTGTTGCGTGATGAGCTGGTGTCGTCGTTCGGGTCCTGGCCGGTCGAGGGCGGTCGGTCGGGCGACTGAAGAAGTGGCTGGCGAGGTGCCGGTAGGGACGCTTGAGAGTTAGATTCACGCTGGTTCGCACCGCGTGCGCCCATGGCGCGGTTGAGCATTGGGTCTCGGAGGAGTGCGTGTCGGAACGAGTGGAGATCGAGACGGTGGACGTGGGGCAGGGCGGGAGGCGGCCGCTCAGGGCCGACCTCTACCGGCCACCGACGCCCAACGGCGCCGGAGTACTCCTGGTGCATGGCGGCAGCTTCGTCAACGGCGATCGAAGCCAGCTCCGCGGCTACGGCATCGCCCTGGGCCGGATCGGCTACACCAGCCTGGCCTGTGAGTATCGGCTGGCTCGAGAGGCCACATGGCCCGCGCAGATCGACGACGTCCACACCGCACTCGCCTACTTTCATGATCAGGCTCCATCCCTGGGCCTCGATCCCGCCAAGATCGTCGTGTCGGGTCATTCGGCCGGCGGATGCCTGGCGCTGTTGGCAGCCGGGACGGGCGAGCGGCCGGTGGCGGCCACGGTGGCGTTCTACCCGCCGGTCGACTTTCTGGGTGACTACGCCCGCGCCCTGGGGGCTCCGCAGGCGATGGCGTTTCTACTCGGTGATGACGTATCGGAGACCCGCCTGGCGTCTTTGAGCCCCTTGACCCTCGCCGGTCCACAGTTTCCGCCCACACTGCTGGTCACCGGCAACCGCGATGAACTGGTTGACTGCGGTGAGAGCCTGAAGATGTATCTCGCCCTGATCGCCTCCGGAGCGTCGGCCGAGATCCACATCTTCGATGGCCAGCCGCACGCCTTCGATCTCCAGCCTGCATTCGGTCGTCAGTGTGCGGGCATCGTGTCGCTCTTTCTCGACTCCCACGTTCTCGGGTCCCCAGCGACGGTGCTCCCGACCCAGCCGCAAGCACCGGCTCAGATCGCCTAACTGAGGGCTCCTTTGAGCCGCCGGATACCCTCCCGGCGCTCGACATGAGCCGAGAGGGATCTCCCGTGAGCAGGGACAAACCCAGCTATGCCCGTATCCACCGACCGACGACCTGGCAGAGCAGGGAATCGAATAATCGGGGGCAGAACCCTTGAATCCTCCCGGCTCGGATCCCCTTCTGCTCCGCCGGGGGGCCCCGATCCCTATCCCAAACAAACGTTTGACTTAGGGAGCCGGACCTAATACTCTGTGGCTCCCCACCACCTTGGCGGGAATGGGGGGTCGATGTTCGTGCGTTCTCGTGACGTGCCGTACTCAGGCCCACTAACCATTGGAATGGAGGAATGTTGAGGCTCACCTCACGTATTGGAATGTTGGGAATCATGGCTGCTTCGGGTGGTCTGCTCGGTACAGCTGCCCTGTCCGGGACTTCGGTCGCCGCGTGCGGGTCGTCCCAGGGCACCGCTAATGGCGGCGCAGGGCCGGTGTACACGTCGGGTGCCAACGGCCTTCCCGCCGTGCCGCCCAGCGGCTACGCGGGCATCGCCGCGACACAGAGCGGCAATGGCGGATACCTGCAGGTGACCGGGGTGACCAGCGCGAGCACCAGCCCCGTCTCCGGCAATGTGACCGCCAGCGGTTCAGCCGGTGGCCAGGGCGGCGGAGTTGCCGTCGGCAATGACGGCAACACGAACGGCACTGTTGAAGGTCAAGCTGTTCCGACCGCGCCGAACGGAACGTACGTCTGCACCCAGTAGTTAGCTGATGTAGATGTGAACGTGGAATCGCCTGGGGGCTCAGCCTCCAGGCGATTTCTCGTTCCGGTGATCCGCGACGCAGCGGGATGTGACGGAGCCCTACGGGGCCATCCGGGCGGACGGACTCGCTAGGAACGGTTGGGGCAACAGACTCGGACTTCGGAGGGACCGGTCCAGAACCGGCATCCGAGACTCCTCACAGCATCAAGAAGATTGAGTTGAAACGCATCGACACCCAAGCGGTTCAAGCGCTCGGCGGCGATGCACTGGTGTTTCGCCCGCAGCATCGGTGGCGATCTACCACTTCCAACCGAGCCTGGCCCAGTCCACCGGGCTCTGGCCCGTTCCCTCGCCACCGGCCGAGGCTTTGTCCAACGACCCGTCGTCCGCCACTTCGCTCAGGTCGAGCCTGACGATCTTGTCGTAGCCACTGAAGGCCTCAGCGACGATGGCGTCGAAGAACCCGGCGCAGATCCACTCCTCTGGACATTCCCGAGCCGTGGTGCCCGAGATCACCCGGCCCGTCAGGTACTCGGCGTCCTCCCACGAACGGCCGGTGCCAGCCCAGCGGATGGTCAATGGCCGCCCAGAGGGCGTTCACCACCTCTGGGAATCTGGACCCACGTCACTGAGTTCGCTGTCCATCCGCACAAGGCCCATTGATTCCGGTCTTCCGTCGGCAGCTCCCGCCCGCTGACCGCGTCCGGGCACCCGCCTTCCGGGCCGGGTTGCCGGTCGGTTGGGGTCATTGGCCGGTCCCGCCGGTAGGTGGTTCGTGGGGTGGGGGCGGTCGGCTCCAAGGAAGACACCTCGAGGTTCGCGGAGCCTCATCGGTGCCCCAATGGTGGTCATGGGAGCGGTGGGGGGTTCAATGGTTGATTAAGGGAGGAAAAGGGCGTAAAGTGGTGGTAAGTGGCGCGAAGGGGCGTTCAAGGACGCGGTTCAGGGGGCGTCGTGGGAGATCAAGCCGGTGGCCGGACTAGTAGGGAGATACGAGCACTCGCTCGACATCAAGGGCAGGGTCATCCTGCCGGCGAAGTTCCGCGCCCAGTTCGAGCGGGGTGGCTACCTGACCCAGCACTCAGAAGGTTGTCTCGCTCTATGGACGCCGGGGGAGTTCGAGCGCCAGATGGCGGTGATGCAGGAGCGGGCCGAGTCGGGGAGATCGGACCGGAACCGCGCCCGGTTGTGGGCGTCGACCTCGCACGAGGTGGAGATCGACCGCCAGGGCCGCATGGCGATTCCCGTGCATCTGCGCGAGTTCGCCGGGCTGGAGAGCGAGGTGCTGGTGCATGGAGCCATCGATCGCGTCGAGCTGTGGAGTCCGCCGGCCTGGGCCGAGCGCGTCCAGCCCGAGGAGAGATGGCTCCTGGGCGACGACCCCGAGGAGTGATGCCTGACTTACTGACCAACCGACCAACGGCGGTATATGCCCGCTGGACCATGTGTAGCTCCCCGACCGGTGTTGTGGAAGACCCCTCCACCCTCTTCCCCCATGACAGAGCGGAACTCCACCCTTCGCTCCTCGCTCCTGTCGGGGAGCTACAGATGGTCCACTCGTTCGAACACACGCCCGTTCTCCGCGACGAAGTGGTGTCGCTCTTCGCATCGGCGCCGGCCGGTGTCATCGTCGATGCCACGGTGGGTGGGGGAGGCCACAGTGCCGCACTGCTCGATGCCTACGCGCACTTCTCCGTTGTGGGGTTGGACCGAGACACGGTTGCCCTGGCTGCCGCTCGGGAGCGCTTGGCCCGGTTCGGGGATCGGGTCACCCTGGTGCACGCCCCCTTCTCATCCCTGGGCGACGTGGTGCCGGGGCCGGTCTCCGGCGTGCTGTTCGACCTGGGGGTGAGTTCACCTCAGCTGGACAGCTCCGAGCGGGGATTCTCGTACCGCCTGGGCGGGACCATCGACATGCGTATGGACCAGACCTCGGGGGCCACGGCGGGGCAGTTGGTCAACGAGCTTCCCGAAGGCGCGTTGGCATCCCTCTTCCGGGAGAACGGCGAGGGGCGCCTGTCCGGGCGCATCGCCCGGGCCGTGGTCGCCGCTCGCCCTCTCACGTCCACCACCCAGCTGTCCGAGGTCGTGGCGGCCGCCGTGCCGGCTGCGGTCCGGCGCAAGGGCCACCCGGCCCGCCGGGTGTTCCAGGCCCTGCGGATTGAAGTGAACGACGAGCTCGGGCAGTTGGCGGCCGGGTTGCCGCTGGCCCTGGCGCGGTTGGTCCCCGGGGGCGTGTGCGCCGTCATCAGCTACCACTCCGGTGAGGACCGCCTGGCCAAGCAGGTCCTGCGGGAGGCCGCCACCGGCGGCTGCACCTGCCCGCCCGATCTCCCGTGCGTGTGTGGCGCCGTGATCCGGTATCGGTTGCTCTTCCAGGGCGCCCGGAAGGCTTCAGCTGCCGAGGTAGCGGAGAACCACCGAGCCGAGAGCGCCCGCCTGCGGGCCATTGTGCGATTGGACGTGCCCTGATGGCACCTCCTTCGGCATCTTCAGGCGCGGCGGTTCGGCGGGTTGTATCGAGCCCGGGGCGGGGGAGTGAGCATGGGGGCCGCGGCGCGGCGCGCCGACCCTCGCTGCGGGCCGTCCCTGGTGGGCGGAAGTCGGGTCGGCGCCTGTGGCGGGCCGAGGGCCTGGTGGCCACCCTCCTCTCGGTGTCCCTGGTCGTGGGTGCACTGCTGGTTGTCGTCGCCGGACATGCCCTGTTGGCCGACGGTCAGGTGCGCATGGCCGCCATTCAGCATCAGCTCACGCTCGAGCAGAGCGCCCACCGCCACACCGAGCTCCAGGTGTCCCAACTCGAGACGCCGTCCCGGATTGTGTCGGCTGCTCTTGGTCGACTCCACCTGGTGCACCCACCTGTGGTGATCCAGATCCCCTTTGTCCCACTGACGTCCCCATTGGCCACTCCGAAAGTCACCCCCGCACCCGCGGCTGCTCCCAGCTCGACGACAACACCAAAACCATGAGTGTCACCACGCGACATGCCGGTCAGCGCGCGCGCGCCGTCACACCTCGGTTGGAACCGGCCGGTCGTCAGGTGACCGCTCGTCCGGCCAGGCCGGTGCGGGCCGCCCGGCCGTCACGCCCGGCAGCCGGGTCCCCGCGCACCAGGCCGCCCGCGGCCCCGGCGCGGCGACCCCATCGCACGACGACCGATCCCCGCCGCAACGGGGCTTACCCTCGAACGGCCCGGGCCTCTGGTTCCACCCGTAGCACGGGATCCGTCCGGGCCGCTCGTAGTCTTAAGACCTCGTGGGCCGGTGTCTCATTCCGCCGCCGGGTCATGGTGATCCGACTCATGATGCTGGGCGCCTTCTTGTTGTTGGCAGGTCGGCTGGTCGATGTCCAGGTACTGCACGCCGGGACGTATGCAGCGGCCGCACGGGGCGAGTCCTCACAGACGGTGGTCCTGCCGTCACTGCGGGGCGGCCTGTACGCCCGGGATGGGTCCCCGCTGGCTCTCTCCACTGCCACTTCAGATGTCGTGGCGGACGACTTCTTGGTGGTCCATCCCGTGCAGACCGCTCTGGCGCTTTCTCCGCTGCTTAATGTGCCGGCTGCCACCCTGGCCATCGAGTTGCATCAACGGTCGGGCTACGTGGTGTTGACCAGGCAGCTGTCCGAGGCAAATGCGCAGAAAATCTCGGCCGATGCCATCCCGGGGATCACCCTGGTCGACGATTCCCAACGGACGGTGACCAACGGGAATCTGGCCTCGCCGGTCCTGGGTTTCACCAACGCCAGTGGTGCCGGCGCCGCCGGACTTGAATACGGCGACAATCAACAGCTCGCGGGCCAAGCGGGCAAGGAGACCATCATTGAGTCGCCCTCGGGCGTGTCGCTGCCACAAGCGCCCGTGACTGGTCGCGTCTCGAGCACCGCCGGGACCGGGCTTGAACTCACCATCGACACCCAACTTCAATACGAGACAGAACAGGCACTGGCCCGGGCGATCGGCTCATCGCACGCCCAGAGCGGTACCGCCGTCGTGATGGACGTGAAGACCGGTCAGATCCTGTCCATGGCCAATCTTGTCTCGACCCATCCCAACGCGTCGGCAACGGCCGGCACGGCCGCCACGGCCGCCACGGCCGCCACTCCGGGTGCTGCCGGCGCGGCGACGGGCGGGGTGGTGCCGATCGGCCCCAAGGACTCGGTGGACGAAGCATCGAGCAATCTGGCCGTGGCGCAGCTGTACGAGCCCGGTTCTGTCTTCAAGCTGGTCACGTTTTCTGCCGCCCTGCAAGACGGACTGATCAATCCCCACTCAGTATTCAGCGTGCCCGATCAGCTCCGGCTGGATGGTTCCACCTTCCATGACGCGGAGCCCCACGCGACAGAGTCGCTCACCGCGACGCAGATCCTGGCCCAGTCCTCCAACATCGGAACCTCAGAAATTGCCCAAGGGCTCGGCGAGCAACGGCTCCTGGCTCAGGTGAAGAACCTCGGCTTCGGCCAACCGACCGGATTGAAGTTTCCCGGTGAATCGCTCGGCCTTTTGGCCACCGCCGCCCAGTGGGAACCCACGGACATCGTGTCGCTCCCTATCGGGCAGGTGGACGCCGTGAGTCCCTTGCAAGTGCTCGACGCCTACAACGCCGTGGCCAACGGGGGAGTGTTCATAGCGCCGAAGCTGGTCAGGGCCACCGTCAGCTCCTCGGGCGTGCCCACCGCCGCGGGCCCGTCCCTGTCCCACCAGGCCTTCTCCCCGCAGATTGATGCCGAGCTCACGTCCATGCTCGAGCAGGTGGTCACGAGCGGCACGGGCAACAGCGCCGCCGTACCCGGCTACACGGTGGCCGGAAAGACGGGAACGGCGCAGATCCCGACGCCGGGCAAGGACTCCTACGTGACCGGGGCGTACATGGCGTCCTTCGTCGGATTTGCCCCGGCGGTGAACCCCACGCTGTCGATGATCGTCGTCTTGGACCGCCCGACGCCAATCTTCGGTGGCACAGTGGCGGCACCGGTGTTCTCGCAGATCATGAGCTACGCCCTGCATCGATACGACATCCCGACCACCCCGGGAGCGACGACCAAGGTGCCACCGACGTCCGGCGGTCCCAGCCTGAGCAACCAGGTGCAGGACATCACATGATCGCGTTTCCCCCTCGTCCTGGAGTGATGCGCCAGGCTTCGTGGCGTGTCACGCTGTCGTGGCCACCATGCCGACCATGCCCATGAATCTCCTCTTCGATGACATTGAGGTCATTGAGTCCGTGGGGGATCCTTCGGCCGTCGATATCGCAGGAATTGCCCACGACAGCCGTCGTGTCGTGCCGGGTGACCTCTTCTGCTGCGTTCCCGGGCTGCTGAGCGATGGGCATGTCCATGCGGCCGAGGCGGTCGACCGGGGCGCCGTGGGAGTTCTGTGCGAGCACTTCATTCCTGAACTCCTCGACCAGGGTGTGATCCAGACCCGGATTGCCCCGGGCACCATCCGCCCCGTCATGGCACGACTTGCCGCCACCTTCTACGACTTCCCGGCCCGCGAGCTCCTCATGGTCGGCGTCACCGGGACCAACGGCAAGACCACGGTGACGCAACTGCTCGGCGACCTCCTGGGCGCCACCGGCCGGCCCACCAATGTCATGGGCACCTTGTCGGGAGCGCGCACCACTCCCGAAGCCACCGAGGTCCAACGGGTGCTGGCCGGCGTGCGCGATCGGCAGAAGTCGGACGGGCGCCAGCACGCCGTGGCCATGGAAGTGTCCAGCCACGCCCTGGTCCAGGCCCGGGTGGAGGGCGTGCACTTCGATGTCGCCGTGTTCACCAATCTCAGCCACGACCATCTCGACTACCACGGGACGATGGAAGCCTATTTTGAGGCGAAGCACATCCTCTTCGATCCCGACCACGCGCTGCGGGGGGTCGTCAACGCCGATGATCCCTGGGGCAAGCGCCTCATCGAACGGGCGCGTATTCCGATGACTGCCGTGCACCACAGCGATGCCGCTGATGTGGTGCTACGGCCGGGCCGCACGGAATTCACCTGGAGAGGCCACCGGATCACGACGCCCCTGACCGGTGCCATCAACGTGGACAACACCCTTCTGGCCGCCGAGGCGGCTCTCGGCCTGGGTCTGGATGCCGCCGAGGTGGCCGAGGCATTGGACAACCTCTCGCCGGTGCCGGGACGGCTGCAGGTGATCGCCACGCCGAACCGGGATGGCGCCACCGACCTTGCAGGCTCGCCGTTCACGGTGCTGGTCGACTACGCCCACACGCCGGCCGGCCTCGAGGTCGTCCTGCGGGAGGCCCGGTCCCTGGCCGATGGGACGGGTCGGGTCCTGGTCGTCTTTGGATGTGGCGGGAATCGGGACAGGGCCAAGCGTCCCCTGATGGGCCAGGCCGCATGGACCCTGAGTGATGTGGCCTTCCTCACGTCGGATAATCCTCGCGATGAAGATCCGCTGGCCATTATTGAAGAGGTGCGGGCAGGCCTGGCCAGGGGTCAAGAACAAGAGGCCAAATTCATGGTCGAGCCCGATCGCCGCCTCGCCATTCGCAATGCCCTCGACGGGGCGCAGCCGGGTGACGTCGTGGTGATCGCCGGAAAGGGACACGAGACCTACCAAGAGGTCAAGGGACGGCGTCTGCCCTTTGACGACGCGGTCGAGGCGCGCTCATCTTTGTCCCGACGATTCGGCACTGACCCGACGACATGGACTCCCAAGACCACCCATTTCTCGTCGTCAGAGCGTCGTTAACGCATGCTCGGACTTCTCGTCTCCGGGGGAGTCGCGCTCTGCGTGGCCATATTGGCCACTCCGTTCCTCATTCGTTTCTTCCGCAGACGGCAGATCGGGCAACACATCCGGGAGGACGGCCCGGCCAGTCACAGCACCAAGGCAGGCACCCCGACGATGGGTGGCATCGTCCTGGTGGGTGCAGTGGTCTTCGGTTACGCCATCGGGCACATCGGCACTGAGATCCGATTCTCACGGACCGGATATCTCGCCATCGGAGCCGTGGTCTGTTTTGGCATCATCGGCTTTTTCGACGATCTCATCAAGGTCCGCCACCAACGGAGTCTCGGTCTCAACAAGCGTTGGAAATCGGCGGCCCAGGTTGTTGTGGCCCTTGCCTTCGCCGAGTTGGCGCTCCGCTGGGCGCATGCATCGACCGCATTGTCATTCACCCGGGCTCAGGTCCCTGGCGTCGATCTCGGGCATGTGGGGTGGGTTGTCTTCGCCGTGCTCGTCATGGTGGGTACGACGAACGCGGTCAACATCACCGACGGAGTCGATGGCCTGGCTGCCGGCTCAGGCACCTTCTGCTTCGCCGTCCTCTCCATCATGGGGTACTGGATCTTCCGCCATTTCTCGATCTATCACGTGCATCAAGCGTCCGCGATCGATCTCTCCCTGGTCGCCGTCGCTCTGGCCGGCGCGTGCATCGGATTCCTGTGGTGGAACGCCGCTCCGGCGAAGATCATCATGGGCGATACCGGTTCTCTGGCCATCGGGGCCGGACTGGCTTCCCTGTGCCTCCTCTTGAACCTCGACCTTCTGCTCCCCATCATCGGCGGCCTCTTCGTGATGGAGACGCTGTCGGTGATCGCTCAAGTGGTGAGTTTTCGGGTCTTCCACCGCCGGATATTCCGGATGGCTCCCATCCACCACCATTTCGAGTTGGGGGGATGGCCTGAGACCACGGTCATCGTGCGCTTCTGGATCCTCGGCGGCCTCTTCGTGGCGCTCGGGCTCGGCGTCTTCTACGGCGACTTCTTGACCGTGGCGAAATTCACATGACCCTCCGCCAGTTCAGCCGCTGCGTGGGGGAAACTTGCACCATGTGTCGGGGGGTGTCGGACCGGACAGCAGGTGGCTGGCGGGTCGTCGAACGTCAGGCGGCGGCGTCATGACACCGATCCGGAGTGTCACGGCCCAGCGTCCCGGGACCCGCAAGCCGAAGGTGACGACCACATCTGCCTCCTCGGGTGGGTCCGGGCGTGTGGTGGCGGCAGGACGTGGATGGCGCATGCCCGGGACCGGGCTCCAGACGTCGACCGCCCTCATGGTCGTGGTGGCGCTCCTCTGCGTCATCGGTCTCGTGATGGTCGGCTCGGCGTCGTCGGTGATCTCCATCTCGATTTACGGCTCGCCGTGGGCCATCTTGTTCAGAGAAGGCATGTGGATGGTCATCGGAGTGGTCGCGCTGGCCATGGGGATGCGCTTGGACTACCACACCTTGCGCCGGATCAGCCCGCTGCTCCTGCTGGTCACATTCGGACTGCTCTTCGCCGTTCTGGTCCCCGGCCTTGGACTGCACGTGCAGGGCTCGAGCCGATGGATCGGGTTCGGCCAACTCCGGATCCAGCCTTCCGAGCTGATGAAGCTGTCCTTGACCATCTTTGCCGCCGACTTCATCACCCGCCGCCTCGATGAAGACGCCACGGACCGCCGCATCATGGGGCCGCTGCTCATGGTGACCGCCGGGGCCGGGGTATTGATCCTGGCCCAGCCGGACATGGGGACGGCCATGGTGCTCGGATGCATCGCTTTGGCCATGCTGTTCGTGTCAGGTGTCAGGTTGGGCCCGGTCGTGAAGATCATGGGTGTGGTGGTCGTCCTGGCGGTGATCGTGGCCGTGGCCTCGCCCTACCGGCGGGCGCGCCTCCTCTCCTTTATCGACCCCTCGGCCCACGGCTCTGGATCGGGCTATCAAGTGGTGCAGTCGCTGATCGGGTTGGGTTCTGGCCACGTCTTCGGATCGGGACTCGGAGGCGGGCAGCAGCAGTGGGGTTTCCTCCCCAACGCCCACACCGACTTCATTTTTTCAGTGGTCGGGGAGGAGCTGGGGATCATCGGCGCTGTGCTGGTGCTCTTCCTCCTCGGCGCCTTTTTGTGCCTCGGTCTCCGGACAGCCACGCGCTCGCCCGATCGTTTCGGTGGACTCCTGGCTCTGGGGCTGGTGGCCTGGGTGGCCGCCGAGACCCTCATAAACGTGGGGGCGGTCGTGGGTTTGCTGCCCGTCACGGGTATCCCGCTGCCGTTCATCTCCTTCGGCGGTTCGTCGCTCGTCATCACCCTGGTCGCGGCCGGCATCCTGCTCAACATCGCCCGCCAGGGGGAGGCAGCCGGGCCGCACGGGACCGTATCCCTGCCGCGCCGAGTTGGAGGGCGGGCGATGCCCCGTTCGTCCTCCGGCCGTGGTCGAGGTCGGTGAACGGAAGGCGAGGTGCGGTAATCGCCGGAGGTGGAACGGGTGGCCACGTGATCCCATCGCTCCAGATTGCTCGAGCCATGGTGGCCCGGGGACACGCGGCGGACTCCATCGAATTGTTCGGCTCGCGACGCGGCATGGAAGCCAGTGCCTGGCCGCCCCTGGAGTTCCCGTTCACCCTTCTCCCTGGTCGGGGTATTCGTCGCAGCTTCCGTCCCGGCGCCCTGTGGGCCAACGCGGGGGCCGTCCTCGGGCTCATCTGGGCCTGCGCCCGCTCCCTGGGTTCGTTTGTGCTCCACCGGCCCCATGTGGTGGTGGTGGTGGGGGGTTACGCAGGTTTTCCCGCCGGCATGGCGGCGGTGCTCACGCGTGTCCCCCTGGTGCTGATGAACACCGATGCCGTGCCCGGTGCAGTGAACGCCCTCCTGGGTCGCTTCGCTGCGGCCTGTGCAGTGGCGTTTCCAGGGACCGAGCTCCCACGGGCCCATGTCACCGGGACGCCGGTGCGGCCGGAGTTTGACTCGTTGGACCGATCGCCTGAAGGGCGGGCTCGGGCCAAGGCGCAATTTGGATTGCCCGGCGATCGCCAGACCGTGGTGGCGTTCGGGGGCTCCCTGGGGGCACTCCGTATCAACCGGGCGGTCGCCGATTTGCTCGGGGTATGGCCGGATGGCGCGGGGCGTTCGGTGTACCACGTCACGGGGCGACGTGACTACGAGAAGTTCGCCACGGGGCCATTGGACAACCCCGACGGAGAGGGGGATGCGGGCGGGGGGCCGGATTATCGGGTCGTGCCCTTCGAGGATCGGATGCCCGAGCTCTACGGTACCGCCGACGTGTGTGTCGCCCGTGCCGGCGCCATGACGGTGGCCGAACTGTTGGTGTCCGGCGTCCCTTCGATTCTCATTCCCCTTCCCGGGGCCCCGCGGGACCATCAGACTCGTAACGCGGCGGCTCTGGTCGCAGTGGGCGCCGCCGTCCTGATCCCAGATAGTGAGTGCGACGGCGCCCGGTTGGCGTCTGAGCTCACCGCGCTGCTCGACGATCCGGACCGACTGCGTGAGATGGGCGAGGCAGCCCGCCGGTTCGGTCACCCTGATGCGGCCGACCGGGTCGCCGAGTTGATAGAAGACCATGCCCGCTAGTCGAGGATCTGATGGCCAAGGGGTGGACCCGCTGGACCTGCGCACACCGAAGCGGATCCACATCGTCGGCATCGGGGGAGCGGGCATGAGCGCCATCGCCCTGGTGCTGCGAGCCATGGGACACACCGTGTCGGGATCCGACCTGAAGGACTCCCCGGTGGCTGTCCGGCTGCGCTCCCAGGGTGTGGCGGTGGCGGTGGGACATCGGGTCGACAATGTGGGTGAGGTGGACGCGGTGACGTATTCACCGGCGGTCGCGCTCGGCAACCCCGAAATTGTCGGGGCAGCGACACGTGGGGCCCGTGTCATCCCACGGTCCGGGATGCTGGCTGCCATCTGCGCCACCCGGCGTTGCCTGGCGGTAGCGGGCACGCACGGGAAGACAACTACGGCATCGATGTTGGCGTTGATCCTGGTCGAAGCCGGACTCCGCCCGTCCTTCCTCATTGGGGCCGACGTGAATGAAATCGGCACGAATGCCGTGTGGGACAGCGGCGATTGGTTGGTGGTCGAGGCCGACGAGAGCTATGGGACCTTCCAGGCCCTCCATCCCGATGTGGCCGTGCTGACCAACGTCGAGGCGGATCACCTCGACTTCTACGGGACCTTCGAAGAACTGCTGGCGGCCTTCGGGGCCTTCGTGGCCGACGCCACGGACGGCGTCGTCGTCTCGTCTGATGACCTGCATGCCGCCGCCATCGGCCTGGCCCACGGGGCCGACAGCGTCGGAACCACGACGGGTGCCACCTACGCCATGACCGATGTCGTCCAGAACCGGAGCTCGGTCGCCTTCACCCTGGGCGGCCCCGATGGAGATCTCGGCGTGTTGCGGATCGGCGTGCCGGGCCTGCACAACGCCTCGAACGCTGCCGTGGCCGCCGTGGCGGCCCTCAAAGCCGGTGCCCCCTTCACGGCGGCTCAGAGTGCCCTGGCCCGGTTTGCCGGGGTACCCCGCCGCTTTGAGTTCCGCGGCGAATCGAATGGCGTGACCTTTGTCGATGACTATGCCCACCTCCCCACCGAGGTGCGGGCCGCATTGGCGACCGCCCGGTCGGGTGGGTGGTCAAGGGTCATCGCCGTCTTCCAGCCCCACCGCTTCTCGCGCACGGCCTCTTTGGCGGACCAATTCGGAGCGGCATTCGCCGACGCCGACGCCCTCGTGGTGACCGACGTGTACAGCGCCGGAGAGCCGCCGGTGCCGGGCGTGTCCGGGCGCCTGGTGGCCGACGCCGTCCGGAAGCAGGATCCGCGGCTGGAGGTGACCTACGCGCCGGGCTGGGATGAGTTGGGCCGGATCGTCAGCGCCCTGCTGAGACCGGGCGACCTCTGCCTAACCTTGGGCGCCGGTGATCTGACCGCCCTCCCCGACGAGTTGCTGGCCTCTCCAGCGTGGTGACGCCGACCACCCGCTACACCGCCCTGGCCCATGCCATGGGCTCCCGGGCCACGCTGATGAAGCCACTGGGTCCCATGACCACCTATGGGGTCGGCGGACCAGCAGCCCTGTTCGCAGAGGTGGACGAGCCCGAGGACCTCGAGATTGTCCGCGGCCTGCTCAGGGGAAGTGGACTGGCCACCCTCGTGGTGGGCCGTGGGTCGAACCTCTTGGTGGCCGACGCCGGTTTCGACGGGGTGGTCGTCCACCTCGGGCGCGGGTTCGCCTCCGTCACCCTGCCTCGATTCCACCCGGATGCGCCCGGTCCGTGGGTGGTCAGGGTGGGGGCGGCCGTGCCTCTCCCGAGCCTGGCCCGTCAGGCCGCCGATGCCGGATGGTCGGGCCTTTCCTGGGCCGTCGGTGTACCGGGATCGGTGGGCGGTGCGATACGGATGAATGCCGGTGGCCACGGGGCAGACATGGCTTCGTGCCTCCATAGCTACACCTGGGTGGACCTGGTGAGCGAGGCCGGTGGCACCGATGATCCGGCGCGGTTGGCGTACGGCTATCGATCGTCGTCGGTAGCGCCTTCAGAAGTGGTGCTGGGAGCCGAAGTCGTGGTCACGCCGGGTGCGGTCGACGTGGAGCAGGCCGCGGTGTCCTCCATTGTGCGCTGGCGCCGGGAACATCAGCCGGGCGGCTCGAATGCCGGTTCGGTGTTCACCAATCCGGTGGGGGATTCGGCCGGCCGGTTGATCGAGGCGGCGGGCCTCAAGGGGTGGCGCATCGGGACGGCGCACGTATCGGAGAAGCATGCCAACTTCATTCAGGCGGACAAGGGGGGGAGCGCGGACGATGTGCGAGCCCTGATGGAGCACGTGCGGGGCGTGGTGCTGGAGCGCTCGGGGGTGGCCCTGACGGAGGAGGTCCGCCTCCTGGGCTTCGAGGGCGGGAAGACTGGTGCAGTGAGTCACGCTGGGGACGGGGAATGACCCCGACGGCAACCAAGACCCGCCCGGCGGTCCCGGGCGCGGCGAAAGCACGCAAGGGCATGGATCCGCGGATTCGGGCCCGGCGGACCGCGGTCACCCGCGAGAAGGGCCGGCAACGACTGCACCTGCTGGCCATCGTGACGGTGGTGACAGGCGCCGTGGTGGGGGGTTGGTACCTGCTGCACTCTCCGCTCTTCTCGGCCCGCTCGGTGACCGTGAGTGGGAACACGCACGAGGCGGCAGCGCTGGTGGTCCAGGCCTCGGGCCTCAGCCGGCACTCACCACTGATCGATATCAACACCGCCACGGTGGCGGCAGCGATTGAGCGGCTGCCGTGGGTTCGTTCGGCCACGGTGCGGGTCCAATGGCCCGATGGCGTGCACATCGCGGTGGTCGAGGAAGCACCCGGGCTGGTGATGAGCGAGCCGGGCGGTCAATGGGCGTCACTGAGTATCGATGGTCGCGTGCTCGCCGTGTCAGCCGTCCGCCCACCTGGGCTGCTGGCCATGACCGGACCTCAGGCCCCGGGGGCGGCCGGGACCACACTCGGTGCCCGTGACCAGGCTGGATTGGCCGTGGCGGCCACCCTTCCGGCGTCGTTCGGCGCCCAGGTGACGGCGGTCACCGTCGAGCCGGGAGACTGGGTGCAAATGGCCCTGACCACGCCCATTGTGGTGGATATCGGTACGGCCACCCAGCTGCCGGCCAAGTATGAGGATGTGTCCGCCCTTTTGGCGGGCGCCTCCTTGCACAATGGCGATGTCATTGACGTCAGCGTCCCCGACGCCCCGACTGTGACCGGACCGTGACCGAGGATGCTTGACCTCCACGAACCCCCCTCGTATGGTGGGACTACGTTGCCGTACTGTGAACATCAACCTTCCCAAAAGGTTCAGGGATGAGCGGGGAGGTCACATGGTGACGCAGGGCGAGAGTATCCACAGCGCGATCGGTCGGAGATCGACCCGGACACGAGGGAGTTCATGACGACCGTTCCTTCCCAAGGCACCTACCTGGCTGTCATCAAGGTGGTCGGGATCGGTGGCGGCGGCGTCAATGCCGTCAACCGAATGATCGACTCCGGCTTGCGCAATGTGGAGTTCATCGCGGCCAACACGGATGCCCAGGCTCTGCTCATGAGCGATGCCGATCTGAAGCTGGACATCGGACGCCAGCTGACCCGGGGACTCGGCGCCGGCAGCGACCCCGAGGTGGGGCGGCAGGCGGCCGAGGAGCACAGAGCCGACATCGAGGAGGCCCTGCAGGGGGCCGACATGGTCTTCATCACGGCCGGTAAGGGCGGGGGCACCGGTACCGGGGCCGCGCCGGTGGTGGCCGAAGTGGCCAAGAGCCTGGGTGCGTTGACCATCGGGGTCGTCACGCGGCCATTCACCTTTGAGGGTCGACGCCGTTCCATGCAGGCCGAGAAGGGCATTCAGCTCCTGAAGGAGAAAGTCGACACTCTCATCGTCATTCCGAATGACCGCCTGCTGACGGTCTCCAACGACAAGACCAGCATGGTCAATGCCTTCAAGATGGCCGATGAGGTCCTCCTGCAAGGTGTGCGGGGCATCACCGACCTCATCACCGTCCCCGGCCTGATCAATACCGACTTCGCCGACGTGAAGATGGTCATGACCAACGCCGGTACGGCAATCATGGGTATCGGGGCCTCCATCGGCGAGGGTCGGGCCGCCAATGCGGCTCGGGCGGCCATCACCTCCCCCCTGCTGGAGGCCTCCATTGAGGGGGCTCGCGGCATCCTGCTCAACATCGCCGGCGGGTCTGACCTCGGATTGTTCGAGGTGAACGAGGCGGCGGAGATCATCCACGGCGTGGCCCACCCCGATGCCAACATCATCTTCGGTGCCGTGATCGACGACAACATGGGCGACGAGGTCCGGGTCACCGTGATCGCCGCCGGATTCGAGCGATGGGAAGAAGGCAGCGGTGCGGCCCGGGGAGAGCGGCCCGCGTCGATCTTTTCGGGATCCGCTGAGACGGTGGACATCTTCGCCGACTCCACCACCCCTGCGGTGGACGAGTTCGATCTGGGTGACGACGATTTCGACGTCCCCTCCTTCCTGCGCTAGCGACGAGGTCGCGGCCCGGCTGGCCGACGTCCGCCGGCGCATCGCCCAGGCCGGCGGAGACCCTCTCCGCATCCGCATCCTGGCGGTGACCAAGGGATTCGGGCCGGACGAGGTGCGGGCGGCCCGTGAGGTGGGATTGACCGACCTGGGGGAGAACTACATCGAGGAGCTCCGGGCCAAGGCGCCGGGCCCCGAGGGGACCCGCTGGCACTTTCTCGGTGCAGTGCAGCGCAACAAGGTGCACGTTCTGGCTCCCCTGGTCGATGTGTGGCAGAGCGTGTCCCGGGCGGCTGAGGGTGCGCGCATCGCACAATTCGCGCCCGGGGCCACCGTGCTCGTCCAAGTGGACCATTCGGGTCTGGCCGGACGAAACGGGTGTGCCCCGAGCGAGGTGCCTGCCCTGGTCGAAGGACTCAGGGAGATGGGCCTGGCGGTGGAGGGCCTGATGACCGTGGCACCCCTGGGCGGGGACGCCTCCTCGACCTTCGCCGAGGTGGCCCGATTGGCCGACGAGCTCGGTCTCGCCGAGCGCTCCATGGGGATGAGCGACGATCTGGAGGCCGCGGTGGCCGCAGGCACGACCATGGTTCGGGTTGGGCGGGCCCTCTTCGGAGAACGAGCACGTCGGAACCGTATGTAGCGTTCCCGCCCGCCCCAGCCCCCAGGCACTACGCTGTGCCGGTACAGGAGAAGGCATGTCACCCTCGTTCATGAAGAAAACCATGGTCTACCTCGGCCTACTCGATGACGAGTACGACGAGTACGACGATCTGGAAGACCGCGCCCCCCGCGGCTTCTCAGCGGCCGCGCGGGTCGATGGTCGGGCGCAGGAATTCGAGCAGCCTGAGGAGTTCGCCGGCGGGATGAGCAGGATCCGCACCATTCCCCGGGAATCGGCCATGCCCAGCCCAAGGGCCCAGCAGGCGCCCGCCCCGCCCCGCCCCTCATCGGTACGGGCCGTGCCAGTGGATACCGCCATCGGCAGCGGCGCGTCGGCCCGGGTGCACGTGGTCGCCCCGGCCCGGTTCGGCGACGCCAAGGAGATCGCCGACCGTCTGAAGGACAACCGGCCGGTCATCGTCAACCTCCAGATGGCCGATCGCGATCTGCAGCGCCGCATGATCGACTTCTGCAGTGGGGTCACCTACGCCCTCAGCGGCGAGATGGAGAAGGTGGCCGACCAGGTGTTTCTCCTGGCGCCGACCAATGTGAAGGTCTCCGACGAAGAACGGAGGCGTTTGGTGGAGCGCGGCTTCGGGCGCGAGTAGGGGCGGTATTCTTACCGAGCAGTGAACATCTTCCACCTTGTTGCCTGGCTGATTGAGGCCTACATCTGGCTCATCATGTTCCCCTATGCCATCTTGAGCTGGTTCCGGGTCCAGCCCGGGAGCCCACTGATCCCGGTGCGGGCGTTTCTCTACCGGGCGACAGAACCCGTGCTACGCCCGGTGCGCCGGGTCATTCCGCCCATGGCGGGACTGGACTTTTCCTTCATGGTGGTCATCCTGGTGGCGCAGATCGTGATGGTGCCCGTCTTGCGAGGTTGAGCTGATTCCGTGACTTGACGGAGGGGATGGGTAGACTCGCCGTCCATGGACAATTCGCAAGCCGCCTCATCCATTCTCGACACACTCCGCACCGTGGAGTTCCGTCTCGGACTCAAGGGGTACAACGTCGACGAGGTCGACGAATACCTCGACCGGGCGGCCCAAGAAGCGGAGGCGCTGCAGGAGCACACGCGCCAGCTGAACGAACGGCTCCGCCAGGCCAGCGACCGGATCGTGCAGCTTGAGCGGGACGTGCGGTCGGCACCCATTGCGGCCGCAGCAGACGGTGGCGCTGCCGCCAGCGTGGACGCCGGCCTTTCCGATGAGACGCTCCAGCGCACCCTGGTGCTGGCCCAGAAGTTCGTCGACCAGACCAAACGCGAGAGCGAGGCCGAGGCGGCAGCCATTGTGGCCCAGGCCGAAGAAACAGCGCGCAACGCAGTGGCCGAGGCCGAGCAGGCTGCGGCAACCCTGCAGGCCGAATCACAGCAGAATCTGCGTGAAGAGGTGGCCCGCCTGGAGACCACCCGGACCGAGCTGGCCACCGATGTCGAAAACATGGCCCGCCACCTGGAGGCCGAGCGTAATCGCCTGCGAGGTGCACTCTCGGACATCCTCAAGTGGGTGGACGAGAACGTGCAGCCGGCCAACTCGCTCATGGGTGTGCGCCCCAAGGGTGCGGCGGGGGCCAAGGCGGCGCCAAATGACGTGGAGGGCCCAGGGGAAGACGATGGGGCACCCACGCTGAATCTCGAAAGCGCATCGAGCGGTGCGGCATCGGGAGCGCCTCGCTCGCTCTAATCGGGCAGGTGTTGTCCCCCGTCATTGCGGTGCTATCGTCACCCGCTCCCTCGACGAGGTTGTCGTCAGGGAACCGGCCACGTCTGATGGTCGGGAAGGAGGAGACGATGGCCCCAGCGAGCAAAGGCACGGCAGCCAAGCAGATGCCTGCGTCGCGTCGGGCGTCGGCCACCAAGCCCGGCGCCACCAAGAAGCCCGCTGCCACCAAGAAGCCCGCTGCGACCAAGAAGGTCCCCGGGCGGTCGGCCAGCGCAGTGAAGAAACCAACATCAGCCACGAAACGGGTGGCCTCCACGGTGAAGAAGGCAGTCAAGACGGCACGGAGGGTGGTGACAGCGAAGAAGGCTGCTCCTGGCGCCAAGAAGGCCACCCCTGGGCCAAAGAAATCCGCGGCCGTGGCCAAGAAGGGGGCCCCGGCGGCCAAGAAGGCATCATCCGCCGCCACGAAGGCCGCCCCGGCCGCGAAGAAGGCGGCTGCGGCCCCGAAGAAGGCCGCCCCGGCGGTTGCTGCGGCACCGGCACGGACCACCTTCACGCCCAAACCCAAGCCGCCGCCCCCCGTCAGGCCCAAGACCGGTCCCTACGCTAAGGACACCAAGTTCTTGGAAGAGGTCACCGAGCTCCTCATTGTCGACCGGGCCATTTACCAGGAGCAGGCCACGTCCCTCCGGGCCGAGGCCGACTCCCTGGCGCTTGAACGTGAGCCCGGCGACGTGCAATTCGACGAAGAGTCAGGCGAGGGCGGCACGGTCACGGTGGACCGGGAGCGGAACCTGGCGTTGTCCGGACAGGCCTTGCTCGCCGTGGAGGAGATCGATTTTGCCCTGGAGCGGATCGCCGGCAAGACCTACGGCTATTGCGAGCGGTGCTTCCAGCCGATCCCCAAGCCGCGGTTGCGGGCCCTTCCCTACGCCCGGCTCTGCGTGGCCTGCAAGAGTGGGGGCCTGTCGCGCCGCTGACCGGAACGCGGCGGCTGGCATTCGCCATAGCCGCAGTGGTCCTGGCGGCCGACCGATTGACGACGTCGCTCGCCCTGGGCCACCTGCATCACGCCACCCATCTCTGGGGGCCCTTCGGTCTGGCACTGACCTTCAATTCGGGCTTCGCCTTCAGTCTCTTCAGTGGTCGGGCTTCCATCGTGACGGTGCTCCTCTGCGTCGGGGTGGTCGTCCTCACTGTCGTGGTGGCCCGGGCCAGGACCATGGTCCAGGCCGTCGGCGGCGGCCTGGTCCTTGGCGGTGCGGTCGGGAACCTCAGTGAGCGGATCTTCAGTGGGCACAATGGGCAGGTGCCTGACTTCATCACACTCTCGCACTGGCCCACCTTCAATGTGGCCGACGCCTGCGTCACCGTAGGGGTCATCGTGGTGGCCGCGTCACTCGTCTTTGGCCGGAACCCGACCACCGAGAACGCGTGACGGACGGCGAGACGGTCTCGGTGGAGGTTCCGAGCCTCCTGGCCGGCGTCCGGGTGGATCGGGGGGTGGCGATGATGGCCGACGTGTCCCGCACCGTGGCGGCCGGGCTGATCGCCGCTGGAAGAGTGCTGGTGGACGACGAAGTCGTGCAGGTGGGACGCACAGAGTTGCGGGAGGGAACCCGGCTCACCGTTCTCCTGCCTGATCCGGGAGTCGACCGGGTCGAACCCGAGCCGGGAGTGGTGTTCGAGGTGGTCCACGCCGATGACGATGTGGCGGTGGTCGACAAGCCGGCCGGACTCGTCGTCCACCCCGGGGCGGGGCACCACGAGGGCACCCTGGTGGGTGGGCTGTTAGCCCGCTTCCCGGACCTGGCTCAGTTGGTGGAGGGCGGTGTGTGCGCGGCTGATCGGCCGGGCATTGTGCACCGGCTCGACAAGGGCACATCGGGCCTTCTGGCGGTGGCCCGCACCTCGGCGGCCTACGAGGCGCTGGTGGCCCAGTTGGCCGCCCGGACCATGGAGCGCCGCTATCTGGCGCTGGTGGAGGGCGAGGTGGCCGACGAGCGGGGCGAGGTGGACGCGCCCATCGGGCGGTCGAGCCGGACGCCCACCAAGATGGCCATCGCTGCGGGGGGAAAGCCGGCTCGGACGGGTTACACGGTGCGCGAGCGGCGGGCCGGGCCACCACCGACCACGCTCTTGGAGTTGAGCCTGCAGAGCGGGCGGACCCATCAGATCCGCGTCCACATGGCCGCCATTGGGCACCCGGTGGTGGGCGATGCCCGGTACGGCACCCCGGACAAGCGCCTGGGATCAGGACGCTTCTACCTGCACGCATTTCGCTTGGCCTTCACCCACCCGGTGAGCGGGCAGCGCCTGGAGTTCTCCTCCGAGCTGCCGGAGGACCTCAGGAACTACTAGGCCGCCCGATGGACGCCGAGGACATCGGCGTCGAAGGAAAGTGCCGCCAGTGCCTCCTCTTCGGCCCGCCGCACCCTGCGCACGCCGACGCCCAGGCGCTCGGCCGTGGCTTGCAGCGACGCCGGAGAATCACCATCGAAGCCGAAGCGCAGGCGCAGGACGTCGCGCTGGAGGTCGGGCAGGTTTTCCACGGCATCGCGCACCCGCTCGTAGACCATGGTCTGCTCCACGTCCGCCACGAAGTCGGACTCGTCCGGTGCCACCAGCTCGCCGAGCGTGGTGGCCGATTCCGAGGCGGCCGGTTGGTCGAGCGACGCGGTGACCCGCGCCACGTCCTCGAGCGCATGGCGCTCATCCGCCGTCATACCGGTGGCCTCGTCGAGCTCGGCCTCCGTCGGGGTGCGCCCGAGGGTGGTGGCCAGCTCGGCCTTGGTGAGCTCAAGGCGCTGGATGTGCTCCCCCACCTCCAGGGGGATCCGGATTGTGCGCCCGTGCTGTTGCACGGCCCGCTGGAGTGCTTGGCGGATCCACCAGGTGGCGTAGGTGGAAAAGCGGAAGCCCCGCTCCCAGTCGAACTTGTCGACGGCGCGCATGAGCCCGAAGGTGCCCTCCTGGACGAGGTCGGCCATGTCGACGCCCCGGTCCTGGTACCGACGGGCCCAGTGCACGACGAGACGCAGGTTGGCCGCCACCATCTGCTTGCGGGCGGCATCATCACCGGCGCCGACCCGCTTGGCCAGTTCGACCTGCTGCTCGTGATCTGGCATGGGGAACTGGTCCAGGCTGCGCAACATCAGGCCCAAGGTGTCCGTTGTGCTCACCGTGCTGTTCATTGAGTCTCCCGACGCTCTTCGCTCTTTCTCATACGTACCCAGAGGACTCCGGGATCAATCTGTCAGGTACAACACCTGCCTGGGCCGCATCATTCCACCGGGGTGTTCGCCCCCGGAATTGCACTTCAGGGCTGCCCGTGGTGAGGTACGCCGATGGCCCCGCGGATGGTGCTGCTCAGGCACGGAGAAACCGAGTGGTCGGTGAGTGGCCAGCACACGGGCCGGACGGACATCCCCCTCACCCCGGCGGGGCGCATACAGGCCGAAGCCGCTGGTCAGAGGCTCCATGGGATGGAGTTCGGCCTGGTCCTGACCAGCCCCCTGAAACGGGCATCGGAGAGTTGCGCCCTGGCCGGGTTCACCGGTGAGCCCGAGCCCGACCTGATGGAGTGGGACTACGGCGCCTACGAGGGCCGGACCACGGACGACATCAGGGAGGACCGACCCGGTTGGGACCTGTGGAAGGACGGGGTGATCGACGGCGAGCGAGCCGCCGATGTGGGCCGCCGTGCCGACCGGGTCATCGCACGGGCGCGGCAGGGGGAAGCGGACACCTTGTGCGTGGCCCACGGGCACCTCCTGCGGGTGTTGACGGCTCGATGGCTCGGTCTGCCGCCGGCAGGGGGACGGCTCTTCACCCTGGGTCCTGGAGCCCTGTGCATTCTGAGCTGGGAGCGCGAGAACCCGGTGGTGGCTGGCTGGAATATGGGGTCCTCGACCTAGACGGGCGTGGCCACGTTGCCCTGGGCCCGGGCCACCATGTCGGCCAGGCTGAAGGACTGCAGATGGGTGCGGATGGTCTCCCCGACATCGGCCCACACGGCCAACAGGACGCACTGGCCCTCGTGGTCGCAGGCGCCGTCGGCGTGGGGCTCGCCGAAGTCACCGGCCGCGATGGGGCCGTCGACGGCCGAGACGATCTGGGCCAGGCTGATGTCCTCGGGGCTGCGGGCCAGCACGTACCCGCCGCCGACGCCGCGCTTGGAGCGCACCAGTCCGGCCCCTTTGAGCGCCAGGAGGATCTGCTCGAGGTAGGGCTGGGGCAGCGCCGTCCGCTCGGCAATGTCGCGCACCGAGGTTGGGGTCTCGGCGCCGTGCAGGGCCAGCGAGAGCAGCGCCCGGCTGGCGTAGTCGCCCCGTGTCGAGACCCTCATGGCAACCGATGCTACCGGCCCATCGCTTGGGAGAGGGGTGCTGGCGGTCCTAGGGTGGGCCGCTGTGCACGGAGTCCCACTGGTCCTGCCCGACTTCGGCGGGTCCTGTCTGACTGGCGTGGTGCCGGGGCTGCTCGGCCATCTGGCCGGCGGTGGCGACGCTGGTTTGCCCGAGTGGATGCCCGGTCCGGTGGCCGAGGCAACACAGATCGTCTTGCTGGTGCTGGACGGCCTGGGAGCGGAGCAACTGGCCTCCCGGCAGGCGTTGGCCCCGGTCCTGGCCAGTGGCGTCGGTGGATCGATCACCTCGGTGGCGCCCAGCACGACGGCCTGCGCGCTCACGTCGTTGGTGACGGGACGGGTGCCGGCTGAGCATGGCGTGGTGGGGTATCGAGTGGCGCTCGACGGCGCGATCATGAATGTACTGGCGTGGACATTGGACGGCGCCGATGCCCGCGTGCGAGTGCCGCCCCGGGTCTTCCAACCCTGTCCTGCCTTCCCGGGTGCGGGCGCCGTGGTGCCGGTGGTGACCCGATCAGATTACGGGCCGACGGGGTTCACGGCGGCCCATCTGGGCGAAGTGGATCTGCACCGCTGGTACACGCCGGCGGGCCTGGTGACCGGGGTGCGCCGGTTGGTGGCCGAGGGTGCGCCGTTCGTCTACGCCTACTACGAAGGCATTGACAAGGTGGCGCATGCCCGGGGGTTGCGAGAGGATTACGACGACGAGTTGCGGGCGGTCGACCGCCTGGTCGGCGACGTGCTCGGTGTGCTCCCGCCCGGTGCCGTCTTGGTGGTGACGGCGGACCATGGGCAGGTCGACGTGGGAAGTTCGGTCGAGGTGCTGGGAGCCGACCTCATGAAGGACGTCACGCTCCTCAGCGGCGAGGGCCGCTTCCGCTGGCTCCATCTGCGTCCGGGGGCGTCAGGTGACGTGGCGGCCATGGCGGGGGAGTCCTTCGGGGATGTGGCCTGGGTCCGGACCAGGGAGCAGATCATTGAAGAGGGATGGTTGGGCGGGGTGCCCTCGGCGGCCGTGGCCGGCCGGATGGGCGACGTGGCCTTGATGCCGTTCGCCCCCACTGCGTTCATGGATCCGGCCGACACGGGGGAGCTGAGATTGTCCGCCCGCCATGGCTCCCTCACCCGGGACGAGATGATGATCCCGCTGCTCAGTTGGCCCTCCGCCTGAGCAGGGTGCCAGCGGTGGCAGGATTGACCCATGGCGAAAAAGTCGACGGCTGATGAAGCGATCCCCGTGTCGCCCGACGAGGTGCTCAGCGCCGGGAGTGACGGCGCCGGCGCGGCGGCGGAGTCCACCGAGTCCGTCTCCGAGCCGGCCAAGGTGCTGCGCATCGGTTCCATGGTCAAGACCCTGCTCGATGAGGTGCGCCAAGCCCCCTTGGACGAGAAGAGCCGCGTCCGCCTGCGGGAGATTTACGAGCAGTCCATCCACGATCTTTCCGAAGGCCTGTCGCCCGATCTGGTGGCCGAGCTGGACCGCATGGCGCTGCCCTTCGACGACAACGCGCCGAGCGAGTCGGAGTTGCGCATCGCCCAGGCCCAACTGGTCGGCTGGCTGGAAGGGCTGTTCCATGGGATCCAGGCCACGTTGATGTCACAGCAGATGGCGGCCCGGGCCCAACTCGAGGAGATCCGCCAGCGCGGGTTGCCCCAGGTGGGCGAGAGCTCGGGTGGCCGTCCGGGCGCCTACCTCTGATCGGGTCGGGTGAGGTCGAGGTGGAGGTGGCGGACATGGCTGACGAATTGAGTGGCCCCCCGGGCGGGGGACCGCCTCCGTTTCCGGCGCCGCGGGGTCAGTTCCCCCCACCGACGGGGTGGGCACCCGCGACGGGAATCCCCTATGCCTCCTGGTGGACGCGCGTCGGAGCCTCACTGATTGACGGCGTCATGCTCTATGCCGTGCAGGCCTTGACGGGCGCCCTCCTCCGGCACAACGGCACGGCGCGCCTGCACTACGCCATGCGGATGAGGAACGGCACCGTGAGCCACAACTCGGTCTCGTTCCTGGTGCTCTTCATCGGTGCGGTGTTCTTTGTCGGGTACGCCACCGTGATGCTCGGCTCGCCGCGGGGACAGACGGTCGGGATGATGGCGGTCGGCGTGCGGGCCAGGACGGACGAGAGGCTCGGCCCACTCGGGCCGGCCCGGGCCCTGCGCCGGTCCCTGGTGCAGCTGGGATTGGCCTACACCGTTGTCGGCGGCCTGCTCGATGTCCTGTGGCCTCTCTGGGACGCCAAGAACCAGACCCTGCATGACAAGGCGGTCGGATCGGTGGTCGTCGTGGCCCGGGAGGCGGGGTAAGGTCCATGGTTCGGGAACGAATCACACGAATGTAAGTTCATCTGGTGAAAGGAGGGCCGGTGTCGGGGCGGTCGTTTACGCATCTGCACACCCACACCGAGTTCTCCATGCTCGACGGCGCAGCCCGGGTGGGGGACCTGGTGGCGGCGGCCGTGGCCGACGGCCAGCCCGCGCTCGGCATCACCGACCACGGGAACATGTACGGGGTCCTCGACTTCTACAAGGCCTGTCGCGACCAGGGGATCACACCCATCATCGGCACCGAGGCCTACATGGCGGGGGAGTCGCGCCATGAGCGCCCGGTGCGCCGGGGCAAGATGGATGACACGGGGGGAGACGCCGAGGGAGGCCAGAAGCTCTACTACCACCTCACCCTCCTGGCCGAGACGGTGGAGGGGTATCGCAACCTCTTGAAGTTGTCGTCGGCCGCGTATCTCGAGGGCTACTACTACAAGCCCCGGGTCGACTGGGAGCTTCTCGAGCGGCACCACCACGGCCTGATCGCCACCACGGGCTGCCTCGGGGGCGTGGTCCTCCAGGCGCTGCTGGCCGGGGACGTCGTCGAGGCCGAGCGTCGGGCGGCCCGGCTGCAGGACATCTTCGGGCGGGAGAACCTCTTCGTCGAGCTGCAGGACCACGGCATCGCCGACCAGCACCGCACCAACCCCCAGCTGGTGGAGATCGCCCGCCATCTGGACGCGCCGCTGCTGGCCACCAACGACAGCCACTACACGCACCGGGAGGATGCGGTGGCCCATGACGCGCTGCTATGCGTGCAGACCGGGGCGCTCCTGTCCGACACCAACCGCTTCCACTTCGAGGGCACCGAGCACTACTTGAAGTCCGCCCGTGAGATGCGCCACCTCTTCACCGAGCTTCCCGAGGCCTGCGACAACACCCTGCTCATTGCCGAGCGGGCCGACGTGAAGATTGAACTGGGCCGGCCGAGCCTGCCCGAGTTCCCCGTCCCCGACCGCTTCGTGGGCGAGGTCTACGAGGACAGGGCGCTGGCGTACCTGCGTGACCTCACCATGGGGGGGGCCACCGAGCGCTACGGCACACCCGTCCCGGCGGCGGTGATTGAGCGCCTGGACTACGAGCTCGGGGTCATTCAGAACATGGGCTTCGCGGCCTACTTCCTGGTGGTGTGGGACCTGATCCGCTACGCCCGCGACTCGGGCATCCGGGTGGGTCCGGGCCGGGGTTCGGCGGCCGGGTGCTGTGTGGCCTACTGCCTGCGCATCGTGGACCTCGATCCGATCCGCTTCGACCTCCTGTTCGAGCGGTTCTTGAACCCGGGGCGCAAGCAGATGCCCGACATNNCCGACATCGACATGGACTTCGACGAGCGCTACCGGGCCGACGTCATGCACTATGCGGCCGAGAAGTACGGCAGCGACCGGGTGGCCCAGGTGGTCACCTTCTCGACCATCAAGGCCCGGGCCGCCGTGCGCGACGCCGCGCGTGTGCTTGGCAAGCCCTACATCGTTGGAGATCGCATCGCCAAGGCCATGCCCCCACTGGTGATGGGGCGTGACACGCCGCTCTACGCCTGCCTGACCAAGACCGAGGGCCAGGAGGAGGGGTACGCGGCCGCAGCGGAACTGCGAACCATGCACGAGACCGACCCGGACGCCAAGGAGGTCATCAATGTCGCCCTGGGGCTGGAGGGCCTGCGGCGCCAGGACGGGATCCACGCCGCCGCCGTGGTGATCTCCCGGGACCCGCTGACCGACTACCTGCCCGTCCAGCGCAAGCCCAACGCCGGGGGCAAGCCCGAGGACGCGCCCATCGTCACCCAGTACGAGATGCACGGCGTGGAGGACCTGGGCCTGCTCAAGATGGACTTCCTCGGCCTGCGCAACCTCTCGGTGATCGAGCGCACGTTGGATCTGGTCCAGGCCGCCACCGGGGTGCGGGTGGACATTGACGGGGTGGACCTGGCCGATGAACCGACCCTCGAGATGCTCCGCCGGGGCGACTCCATCGGTGTGTTCCAGTTGGAAGGCGTGGCCATGCGCCAGACGCTGCGGGCGCTGGCACCGACCAGCTTCGACGACGTGGCGGCGCTGGTGGCCCTGTACCGGCCCGGGCCGATGGCGGCCAACATGCACCGCGACTACCCCGAACTGAAGAACGGCCGCAAGGCCCTGACCTACCTGCACCCCGACCTCGAACCGATCCTCAAGGACACCTACGGGCTGATGCTCTACCAGGAGTCGGTCATGCGGGTGGCCCAGAAATTCGCCGGCTACTCCCTGGAGGAGGCCGACAACCTGCGCAAGGCCTGCGGCAAGAAGATCCGGGCCATGATTGCCGCCGAGCGCGAGAAATTCGTGGCCGGTTGCGTCACCGAGGGATACGGCGAGAAGCTGGGCACCGAACTGTTCGACATCATTGAGCCCTTCGCCGACTACGCCTTCAACAAGTCGCACGCCTACGGCTACGGGCTGGTGACCTACCAGACGGCCTGGCTCAAGGCGCACCACCCGGTCGAGTACATGTCGGCGCTGCTGACGTCGGTGAAGGACAACAAGGACAAGACTGCGGTGTACCTGGCCGAGTGCCGGGCCCGAGGGATTGACGTGTTGGTGCCTGACGTCAACCGATCGCTGGCGGAATTCGCGCCCGACCTCACCGGTGAACACGCGGGCCCGGCCATCCTCTTCGGGCTGGCCGCCGTGCGGAACGTGGGCGAGAGCCTGGTGGAGCGCATCGTCTCCGAGCGCACCGCCAACGGATCGTTTGCCGACATCTTCGACTTCTGCCAGCGGGTCGACCCGGTGGTGTTGAACAAGCGCACGATGGAGTCGTTGGCCAAGGGTGGCGCCTTCGACTCCCTCGGCCATCCACGCCAGGGGCTGTGCCTCGTCATGGAAGGCATCGTCGACCGCACGTTGGAGCGGCGCAAGGAGCACGACCTCGGCATCACCTCCTTGTTCGCCGCCCTCGAAGAGGAGCACGTGAGCGATCCGGGTTGGGGCACGGCCAAGGTGGCCATCCCCGACACCGAGTTCGACAAGGCGCAGCGGTTGGCCTTCGAGAAGGAGATGCTCGGCCTCTATGTCAGCGACCACCCATTGATGGGCTTCGAGCCGGCGCTGGCGCGCTACACCGATTGCAGCCTCTCGGACATGCGGGAGGATGACCCGACCGCTGACCACGCGGGCGTGCGGTCGGTCGGTGGCGTGGTCACGGACCTTCGGCGGACCTACACCAAGAAGGGTGACCTCATGGCCCGGTTCGTCCTGGAGGACCTGCAGGCCGCCATGGAGGTCTTCGTCTTTCCCAAGACCATGGCCGAATACGGGGCGCTCATTGAGAACGACGCCATCGTGGTGGTCCGGGGCCGCCTGGACACGAGAGAAGAAGAGCCGAAGATCGTGTGTATGGAGGTCACCCGCCCCTTGCTCGAGCGGGGCCACGAGGACCTCCACATCTCACTCCCACTGGGCGTTCTGACCGACGCCACAGTGGAGAAGCTCAAGGAAGTCCTGAGCGGTCATCTCGGGGCCTCGGGGGTCCTCCTCCATGTCGGCGCCAAGGTCCTGAGGTTGCCGCCCGAGTTCAATGTGGACGTGCGGAATGGCCTGGTGGGGGAGCTAAAGCGCCTGCTCGGACCGAGCGCCGTCCTGTCGTAAAGCGCCTCTGACCTGGGCCGGCATCTGGGTCGGGGGAGGGGCTGGGCGCCGGTAGTGGATGGCCCGGTTGGGAATGGTCTGGCCCATGCCAGTAGAATCACCTCATGCCGATCGTAGTAAGCACCAAGGATTGCACTTCGCTCAGCGACGCTGAGCTTGTGGAGATGGCGGATTTGAGTGCAGAACGTCCCCTGGGATTTGATATCGGGTTCCTCTCCAAGGAGCGTGAATCATGGGTGTTGATCACCCTGGCCCGGGAGGGCAACAAATTGCGGGGTTATTCCTTCTGCACCCTCGAGAGGATCGGTGGCACCCCATCCCTGCTGGTGGGATTGGCCCTCGTCGACCGCACGTCACGGGCCGAGGCGGCCCTCAAGGGGATCATGTCCGACCAGTACCGGCGGGCGCTGTTGGCCTTCCCCGACGAGGACGTGCTGCTGGGAACGCGGCTGCTCTCCCCGGAGGGCTTCCGGGCCTTCGCCGGCCTGCAGGATGTCGTGCCCTTTCCCGAGCACAAGTCGTCGGGTGAGGAGCGGGCCTGGGCCAGGCGCCTGTCCAAGCGCTTCGGCTGCGAGAGCCGGTTGGACGACCGCACTTTCGTGCTCAAGGGCGACGGCTCGGTGGCCGGTGGTCTCGACTTCTTCGCTCCCAAGGTGAAGATCCCCGAGGGGGTCGAAGGGCACTTCGGGAACTTCAACGCCGACAACGGTGACCGCCTGGTCGCCTTCGGGTGGGCCATGGCCGAGGATCTGGCCGGGGGCAAGCTCGGCCGCTAGCCGGTCGCACCCGCTCGGCGTTCAGCCCCGGGGAAGGATGGCGGCGCAGACCTTGTAGCAGTGGCCGTCCCGGGGTGGGCTCACGGTGACCAGCAGGTACTGCGGATTGAAGCCGAGTGCGGTGGCCAGGCTCTTGCCGCTGAGGCGTTCACGGCGGGCCGCATCGAGGGCGCGGGCGGCATTACGGTCTTCAACGGGGAGCCAGACGTCTTCCCTGTCCCACCCGAAGCGGACCCAAGTCGAGCCGTCGGCCTGGCGCCGGATCAATTGCGGACTGCGGGTGGGCTCAATCAACGCCACCGAGGGTCGGAACCCCCGGAATTCCCAGTAGGGGGCCGAGGGTCCGGGGAAGCCGAGGAGGAGCCCTTCGGGGCTGGCCACCATGCGGCTCAGGAGCTTGCGGAGCTGGCGCCCCCGCAGCGTGCCGACGTGGCGGGGGAGATCAGCCGCCGTGGTCGCCTCGGGCTGGGCCAGGTCGTCACGCTCGGGATCGTCGGCCAGGGTCACTTCCACCACGTCGAAGACCGTGATGTCCGGCTCGTGCCCCGGGGGCCACGGCACCCGCACCCGCATGACGGTACGTGTGGCCAGGTCGACCACGGTGGTGTCCTCCACGGTCGAGGACAAGACGAGGAGGTGCAACGTGGAGCCACCCGAGGTGGGGACCGGCTCCCGGCGGCGGGCCGAGCGGCGCAGGAGGCTCGCCGGGTCGGTGGGCGTCGTCGGGCTGCGGCGAATTTCGTGATCGACGGTGTCCTCGGTCATCAATGCAGGGCCTCGAGTTGAGCGGAGAGGGTGGTGGGATCATCAACCGGTGCGTGGCAGGTGTAGCCCCGGCAGATGAACGCTAATCCCCCCGGGCGCTCGTTGAAGAGCGGGCCGTGATCGGCCTCGCCCCATGCGATGACCGCGGCGGGGAGCCAGTGGCGTCGCACTTCGGCCAGGAGATCCGGTCGGTCCCCGGTAATGACGATTTCCTGGCGCCCGCTCAGCATGGGCAACGCCGCCACCATGTCGGCCAGCGCACCCGGGTGCTCGGTGAGCAGACCCAAGGCCAAGGTGATGGTGCGCTCTATGGCGTCGCGGACGATCGGGTCGTCGTTGAGGGCGTTGACCCGGAGCAGCGCGGTCACGGCAATGGAGTTGGTGGAGGGCAGTGCACCGTCGAGGAATTCTTTGGGACGAACGACCAGGGCTTCGGCGTCGTGGCCGGTGGTGAAGAACCCGCCCGACTCGGCGTCCCAGAACAAGGTGAGGAGCTCGCTGGCCACCTGAAGTGCCCGGGACCGCCAGAGCTCCTTCCCCGTGAGCTCGGAGAGCCGGAGACAAGCTTCCACGAGCCAGGCGTGGTCGGCGGCCACGGCAAGGTGCCGGGCCCGACCACCCTGCCAGCTGCGCATGAGGCGCCCGTCCTGGTACATGGAGGACATGAGGAACTCACCGATCTCCTCGGCCCGCTGGGCATAGTGCGTCAACCCGGTGACGCCGGCCACCTCCGCCAGCGTGGCCACCATCATGGCGTTCCACTCGGTCAAGACCTTTTCGTCCCGAGCCGGTTGGAACCGTTTCGCCCGCACGGCTGCGAGGAGGGACCGGGCCTCTTCGATTGGGGCGGGGCGCCGGAGGGGGGTACCAACCGGGCGCACCGGGATCGACCGTCCTTCCCAATTGCCGCCTTCGGTGATGCCGTACCACTCGGCGGCGGGGGAGACCAGATGCGCCGGCAAGGCCTGACGGAGCTCGTCCAATGTGAAGGTGGCGTGACTCCCCTCCACGCCACCGGCATCGGCGTCGAAGGAGGAATACAAGGCGCCTTCAGGGGTCGAGAGGTCGCGCAGCACGAAATCGATCGTCTCGGTGACGATGCCGAGATAATCCTCATGCCCGGTCTCCTGCCACGCGTGCAGGTAGGCCCGGGCCAGTTGCGCCTGATCGGTCAGCATCTTCTCGAAATGGGGGACCAGCCAATGGGCATCGGTTGAGTAACGGCAGAACCCTCCGGTGAGGTGGTCGTACAGGCCGCCGGCGGCCATGGCGTCCAGTGTGGTCAGCGCCATCTGTCGCGAACGCTCAGAGCCGGACTGCCGGTGATGGCGCAGACAGAGTTCGACCATGGTGGGCCGAGGGAATTTGGGTGCCGGGCCGAAGCCGCCCCAGGTGGGGTCGAAGCCTGGCGCCAAGCCGGCGACGACCTGCTCAATTATGGCGTCGGGATCGATGTCGGCCGCCGGGACTTGAGGAGCGCCGGACTGCTTGAACCGCTCGGTGACGGATTCGGCCAGGTGTACTTCACGGCGGACCGCGTCAAGGAGGGCGTCGGCCTGGGCCATGACCTGCTCACGTTCGGTCAGCCACGCCGTCCCCAGTGCCTCGATCACCCGGCGAAACGACGGCACGCCGTGGCGTTCCTCGGGCGGGAAATACGTGCCGGCGTAGAACGGGCGCCCATCGGGCGTGCAGAAGACCGACATGGGCCAGCCGCCCGATCCGGTCAAGGCTTGCGTGGCGGCCATGTAGAGGGAGTCGAGATCAGGACGCTCCTCACGGTCGACCTTGACCGAGATGAACCATTTGGAGAGATCGTCGGCCGTCGCCTGGTCTTCGAAGCTCTCATGGGCCATCACGTGACACCAATGGCACGAGGCATAGCCAATGGAGAGGAAGATCGGCTTGTCCTCGGCCTGGGCTCGGCTGAGGGCGTCGTCGCCCCAGGGGTACCACTCCACCGGATTATCGGCATGTTGCCGAAGGTAGGGACTCGTCTCGTCGGCCAAGTGGTTCACGCCTATGGATGCTACGGCCCGGTTGGGAGGGCGCCGTCGGGGCATGCCGTGCAAGGCTCGTGGCATGGAGCTGTCACTCGCGGGAAAGACGGCATTGATCACCGGGGGAAGCCGGGGGATCGGCCTGGCCACGGCGCAGCGCTTCGTCGAGGCCGGAGCCAACGTGATGCTCACGTCGCGCACGGCCCAGGACTTGGCCGAGTCGGCGGCAGGTCTGGTGGCCGGGGGGGCGCCGGCTGAGAAGGTGGCCTGGGCGGCCGCCCACGTGGGCCGGCCCGAGGAGGCCGTGGCCTGTGTGGCCGAGACCGTGCGTCAATTCGGGGGCCTGGACATATTGGTCAACAACGCCGGTACCAATCCCTACTTCGGCCCGATGATCGACATTGACGTGGTGCGGGCCCAGAAGACCTTCGAGGTCAACCAGCTCTCGGTGGTCGTCTGGACGGCGGCCGCGGTGAAGGCCGGGCTGGGCGGACCGGGGACAACGCCTGGGTCCATCATCAACGTGGCCTCCATCGGCGGTCTGGGAGTGGAACCGGGCATCGGCTGGTACAACGTGACCAAGGCGGCCGTGCTGCACATCACCCGGCAGCTCTCCTATGAATTGGCGCCCGACATCCGCGTCAACGCTCTGGCCCCCGGCCTGGTCAAGACCAAGCTGGCGGCCGCCCTGTGGGAGGGGCCGGGAGAAGAAGCAATTGCTGCGCACATCCCCCTGCGCCGCCTGGGCCTGCCCGACGACATCGCCACCGCCGCCCTCTTTCTGGCCTCCGAGGCCTCGTCGTGGATGACCGGCCAGACGTTGGTGATCGACGGCGGCACCACGGCGCAACCGTCGGGTGGAGTGGGATGAGCGCGGCGGAAGCCCAATTTGGGCACGACTGTCACAATTCGAAAGGCTGAACCGTCTCAATCCACAACTTAGGAAAGGTGGCACCATGGCCCATGTCCCGCTCCACAACCACGCCAAAGGGGTAGTTCCTCGGCTCGCCCGCGGCTACACCAAGCATCGCTTCGGCCAGATGGTCGAGCCCACTGGGGCAGCGTCCCATCATTCGGGGGTCCTGGTCGCCATGGGCGCACTCGAGACGGCCGTGCAAATGAGTTGGAGGAAGCTCGACCCAACACTGCGCTGGCTGGCCATTCAGGCCACGGGGACCGCCATCGGGTGCTCGTGGTGCGTTGACTACGGATATTACGAGGGCATGAACGACGGGATCGATCCGAACAAAGTGCGGGCCGTGGCGCACTGGCGCGAGAGTGACCTCTTCAGTGCGCGCGAGCGGGTCGTCCTCGAGTACGCCGAGGAGGCCACACGCTCCCCGGCTCAGGTCTCCGATGAGCTGGCCTCGCGCGTCCGTCAGCACCTCAGCGATGCGGAGTTCGTCGAGTTGGCGGCCTGGGTTGCATTGGAGAATTTCCGGTCCCGTTTCAATGCCGGTCTCGGTTTGCGCAGCCAAGGCTTCTCGGATCAATGTGCGGTGCCCATGGTGGACGGTGCCTCGGCTCTCGGGTGACGACGATGTCATGGCATTCGAAGAGTGGCGCCCGCTGCTCTTCGGAATCGCCTACCGAATGCTGGGCAGCGGGGCCGACGCCGAGGACATGGTCCAAGAGGCGTGCCTGCGATGGTTACAACGCGGTGATGAGCCTGTTGAGTCGGTGCGCGCCTATGTGGTGACCATCGTGACCCGATTGTGCATCGACCAGTTGGAATCGGCCCGGGTGAAACGGGTCGCCTACGTCGGGCCGTGGCTGCCCGAGCCGGTCATCGTCGATGAGCCTTCAATGGTCGAGCAGGCGGACTCATTGTCGCTGGCCTTCCTGGTCCTGCTGGAGGAGCTGACGCCACCCGAGCGTGCCGCCTACCTCCTGCATGACATTTTCGGTTACCGCTTCGATGAGATTGCCCTATCCCTGGGCCGCACTGCGTCCGGATGCCGCCAACTAGCGGCGCGGGCACGCAAGCGTATCGGCGACCGACGCCAGCGCTTCGATGCGGACCTGCGCCACGGCCGTGACCTGACAAATCAGTTCGTCGTGGCCTGCGGGACAGGAGATCTCGAAGGATTGATGGCCCTGTTATCCGACGATGTCGTGGTCTGGACCGATGGGGGCGGCAAGGTGCGGGCCGCGTTGCGGCCGGTGGTCGGGTCGTTCAGGAGCTCCCGCTTCCTCCTCAATGTGGCCAAGAAGCTCCAGGGCGAGCCGCGTGAAGCGACCTTGAACGGCCAACCGGCCATGGTGTTCGTCGCCGAGGGCCGAGTGGTCGCCTCCCTGATACTGGACATTCTGAATGGCCAGATCGTGGGCGTACGGGTGGTGTCCAATCCCGACAAGCTCGAGCAGCTGAGCAACGTGATAGGCACGAAGTGAGGCCATCCTCAGCATCACCCAGACATCGTCGGCTGTATCAGGTGCGCGTCCTAGGAGGTATCGGTAGTGTCGCGGCCAATGCCCGGGGGCTGGTGGGCCAAGTCATCGATCGTGCACCGTGAGCGGTGGTCCGGCGCTGCCCCCGCGACCGAGGAGTAGGCCACGAGCGCAACCGATGGAACCGAGGTGGCCGGGTCCAGGCTGGTGGTCGAGAAGCTGAGTGTGGGCTTCGGGGGGCTCCTGGCGCTCGACGGGGTCTCCATGTCGGTCGCCCGCGGCGAGATCGTGGGGGTGATCGGGCCCAACGGCGCCGGGAAGACCACGCTGTTCAACGTCATCTGCGGGTTCGTGCGCCCCGACGCGGGCTCACTCACCTACTGCGGGGTGCCGCTCTGGCGCCACCGTCCCCACGACCTGACCCGGCTGGGGATCGCCCGGACTCTGCAAGGCGTGGGGCTCTGCACTGGGTTGACGGTGTTGGAGAACGTGATGCTGGGCGCGCAGCCCACTCTGCGGAGCGACATCGGGTCATCGTTCTTCGGCCTGTGGCGCTCCAGCCGGGAAGAACGCCTGGTGGCCGCCCGTGGGCTGGAGGTCCTCGACCAGCTGGGTGCCGCGGATTACGCCCGTCACCTCCCGTCGGCCCTGCCCTACGCGATCCAGAAGCGCACGGCGCTGGGCCGAGTCCTCATGGCCGAGCCCAAGTTGCTCTTGCTGGACGAGCCGGCCAGCGGGCTTTCCAATGACGAGATGGACGAGCTGGCCACCCTTATCCGGAGCTTGAAAGATGACATGGGCGTGCTGCTGGTGGAACACCACATGGATCTGGTCATGTCGGTCTGTGACCGGCTGGTGGTTCTCAACTTCGGGCAGGTGATCGCCGACGGCACGCGCGAGTCGGTCCGGGCTAACCCCGAGGTGGCGACGGCCTATCTGGGGGACGAGGTCCACGAATCGGCTGGGAAGCAGGGGACGTCAGACGGTGCTTGAGATCAAGGACCTCAGCGTCTCCTACGGGGCGGTTCGTGCGCTGCGCTCGGTGTCGTTCGAGGCACAGCCGGGGTCGATCACCGCCGTGCTGGGAGCCAATGGTGCCGGGAAGACCACCCTGCTCCGGACCATTTCGGGGCTGGTCAGACCCCGGACCGGCTCCGTGCACTTCAATGGGGAGGAACTCCTGGGGCGCAGGGTGGAGACCATCGCCCGCCAGGGGGTGGCCCATGTGCCCGAAGGCCGAGGCATCATTGAGGAACTGACGGTGGAGGAGAACCTCCGATTGGCCACCCTTTGGTGCCTGAAGCGCCGCGAGCGGCAAACGGCGATTGAGGAGATCCTCGAGCTGTTCCCCCGCCTCATGGGTTTCCGCCACCGACATGCCTCCACCCTCTCGGGCGGGGAGCGTCAGATGCTGGTGCTCGGCCGGGCCCTTATCTCCCGCCCCCGCCTGCTTCTCCTGGACGAGCCATCGCTGGGGCTCGCCCCCTTGGTCACGGCCCAGCTCATGGGCCTTCTCCGTGACCACGCCACAGGGACGGACGTGACTGTGGTGCTGGTGGAGCAGAACGCGCGCAGCGCGCTCTCGGTCTCCCAGCACGCGGTGGTCCTCAATCTGGGTGAAGTGGTGGTGTCGAGTTCGGCGGCGGAGGTGGCGGCCGACGAGGGCTTACGCCACCACTATCTGGGTTTCTGAGCATGAGCCTCTTCTTCAACTACACGCTCAATGGCATCTCCAACGGGATGATCTATTCGGCGCTGGCGCTGGCGCTGGTGCTGATCTTCCGGGCCACTAAGATCATCAACTTCGCGCAAGGCGCCGCCGGCATGATGACGACCTTCATCGCATCGAGCCTGCTGGCCCACGGAGTGAGTTACTGGTGGGCTTTCGTGCTGGTGCTGGCCATCGGCTTCGCCTTCGGAGCCATGACCGAGCGGATCCTCATCCGGCCGCTGCAGGGCAAGTCCGAACTAAATCCCGTCATCGTGACCATCGGGCTGCTGGTGGTTCTCGAAGGTGTGGCGGGCGCCATCTACGGCAACGCCAGTCGTGGCTTCCCCGCCGCGTACTCGCAAAGCGGCCTCACGTTCGGCCACTCCCGGATCGCCTTCTCGCACTTTGACGTGTTCATACTGGTGGCGGTGCTCGTGTTGATGATCGCCATACTCATACTCTTTCGAGCCACCACCCTCGGCTTGCGCATGCGGGCCTCAGCCTTTGCCGGCGAGATCTCCCGACTTCTGGGTGTCCGGGTAGGGATTCTGCTCACCCTTGGTTGGGGCCTGGCGGGCATCGCGGGGTCATTGACCGGGCTCCTGGTGGCACCGACCAGTTCGTTCGGGCCGTACTACATGGACCTCGTGCTGGTGTACGCCTTCACGGGGGCCGTCATCGGGGGATTGGAGAGCCCGGTGGGGGCGTTGATCGGTGGGCTGGTCACCGGGCTGTGCATCTCGTACGTGGGCGGGTATCTCGGTTCGGGTCTCGAGCCGATGGGCGCACTGGTGTTGCTCATGGTGGCCCTGATGGCGCGCCCGGAAGGCCTCTTCTCCCGACCAGCGGCACGGAGGGTGTGAAGTGAGCCAGCCTTGGGCGCGTCACCTTCGGATACCCACACAGCCGATGCTGCGACACCTCCTCTTTGCCACCTTCGGGGCCGGGATCATGTACTTGGTCACCTCGAATATCAGCTTGTTCGACAACTACCAGGTGGGACAGATCGCGTCGTTCGTCGTGGTGCTGGCCGGGCTGAGCCTCCTCACCGGAGTAAACGGGCAGATCTCCCTCGGTCACGGTGCTTTCATGGCGGTGGGCGCTTACACGACGGCCCTGTTGATGACCCATACGCAGTGGAACTTCATCCTCGAGCTGCTGTCCGCCGTCGGGGCGGCCGGTGTGGCGGGACTCCTGATCGGCATCCCCGCCACCCGGCTGAAGGGCCCCTACCTGGCCGGCATGACCCTGCTGTTCGCACTGGCCCTGCCGCCGATCGCCGACAAGTGGCCCAATACTTTTGGTGGGGACCAGGGCCTCACGATGACGACACCGAACGCCCCGGGGACGCTCAGTCCCCAGGAGTGGTTGGCCTGGATCCAGATCGGTGGGGCACTGATCGTGCTGGTGCTCCTGGCCAACTTGTTGCACAGCCGTTACGGGCGCACCCTGCGGGCGGTCCGGGACGATGAGATCGCAGCGTCGCTGGCCGGCATCAATGTGGCCCGCACCAAGGTGCTGGCCTTCGTGATCAGTGCGGGCTGCGCCGGGCTGGCCGGTGCCTTCTTGGGCTTGTCCACGGGGGTGGTCAACACCGGAGCGTTCCCGCTCACCCTCTCTATACAGCTCCTGGCCGCCATGGTGCTCGGCGGCACCGGGAGCCTGATCGGGATGGTGTGGGGTGGCATCCTGCTGGTGTACCTGCCGCAGTGGTCGACCTCACTCTCAGGCCATTTCAACTTGGGAAGCGGCGTGAGTGCGTATCTGGCCACCATCATCTTCGGGGCTGTCCTTATTGTGGCGATGATCGCCGCCCCTAATGGGATACAGGGCGGGTTGCGTTGGGCCTGGCGTCGCCTGCCGGGCAGCGGTTCCGGCGTCGGCGGTTCTGGCTCCAGCGCCGCTCCAGGGGCACCCACACCCGTATTGACGGATGAATGAGTTCAGTAGTTACATGAGAAAGGGAGAAACAATGAGCTATAGAAAGAGCACGTCGGGATGGAGGTGGACGCGAGCGCTTGTGGCAGGTGCCATGGGCATCACGCTGGCGACCACCGTCTTATCGGCAACGGCGGGAGCGGCATCGACACCTGGCGTGACTTCGTCGTCCGTCAACATCGGGGCCACGGTCCCGCTGACCGGTCCAGCCGCCCCGGGCTATTCCGAGATCGCCCCGGCCATGGGCGCGCTGTTCAGTTGGGTCAACGCGCATGGCGGGGTCAATGGTCGAAAGATCAACTACACCTATCTCGACGATGGGTACAACCCGGCCAACACGGCGACCCAGACTCGCAAGCTGGTCCTGCAGGACAATATCTTCGCCGACGTCGGTTCGTTGGGGACACCCACGCAGGCGGCGGTGCAGGGTTTCTTGAATTCGCAGAAAGTACCGCAGCTCTTCATTGAGTCCGGCTGCAACTGCTGGAGCAACTCGAAGTTCCCCGGGAGCTCCGGTTGGCAGCCGCCGTACACGGTGGAGGGGAAGATTCTCGGCGCCTACATCAAGTCCAGCTTTGCGGGGAAGAAGGTCGGCTACCTGTTCCAGGCTGACGAGTTCGGTCAAGACTTCGTTAAGGGTCTCGACCAGGAGCTTCCGGCAGCTTCGGTGGTGTCGCGTCAGAACTACGACGTGGCCACGTTGGCTGGTCCATTGTCCAATCAGATGGCGGCCCTCAAAGCGGCCGGAGCACAGGTGGTGGCCATGGCCACCATCCCCGCGGCTACAGCGTTGGCCATGCTTCCGGCGGCTGTCATCGGGTATTCGCCCCAGTACGTCGTCTCCAATGTCGGCGCGGATGCTCCGACAGTCGGACCGCTGCTGTCGGCCTTCGCCCAAAAGGGTGGGGCCACCGCAGCACAGGTGGCCGCCGTCGGTGGCTTGTTGAACGGGGTCATCACCGATGCATACTTCTCACCGGAGTCCAACGTGTCGAATCCCTGGGTCCAGGTTGAGAAGAAGCTGCTGGCGAAGTATGCGCCGAGTCTCTATGCAAAGTCTGGTCTCGATGGCAACACCCAGTACGGCATTGCGCTGGCTTACACCTTCGTGCAGGCGTTGCAGGCCGCCGGGAAGAACCTCACCCGGGCCGGCTTGCTGGCCGCCATCGCCAAGTCCGGAAAGTCATTCGTCACCCCGGGATTCGTGCCGCTTTCGTATTCGAGCAGTGTGCACTACGGGTTCCAGGGTGCCGAGGTCATCAAGCTCAGCAGCACTGCCCCCCCGGCGGTGACGCCCTCGGGTAGCTGGATAGGTGGCACCGCGGTCAGTCCAGTCGAGGTGACAAATGTGGGATCGGGCCCGGTCAAGAAGTACACCGGGAAGATCTCGGCACCGCCGAAGAGCCTGTCAAAGTCGGCATAGCAAGAAGCTTTTATCACATCGATTGACTGTGCCGGTGGCGGGGGAGCGATCCTCCGCCACCGGCGCGTCGACCTCCCTTTGCAGTTGAGGGCCCCGAGCGTTGGCATCTGGTCGGTCGCCCCTCGACATGTTGGACACGGGGCATACGTCTTTCGGCGCCGGTACAGGGTGAGGTCAAACGGTGAAACGCGCTCCTGGCATTGCCCCGGCCTACGGTGAGGGGATGACGAAGACATACACGCAGTGAGCGGGTCCAGAAGTGAGATGGACCGGGTCGTCCAGGCGGCGGCCACCCACTCATGGAGTGTGTCGATGGTGGACGTGCCGGTGTCGGTCATGGCCACCCGGGAGTCGGGCCGGATCGGAGAGCCGTGGGTGGTGATGGCCGTGCCCGCCGGTCGAGGCCTGCGCGTCTCCTTCTTCCAGCCCGGCGATGCGCTTGACGCTGAAGGCGAGGAATTGGCTGCGCTGACGGGCAACCCGCGCGAGCTAGGGCGCCAGTTGCGCACCATCCTTGAGGACCTGGCCGAAGGTCGGGCCGCCTAAGACTGGGGAAGCTCGTGTCGTCGCACCTTGCCCGTCAATGTCCGGGGCACGTGATCGACGAGCACCAGCTCCTTGGGCGCCGCCCACGGGGCAATAGCAGTGGACACCAGGTCCCTGAGCTCCTGGAGGCTGGGCGTGGTTTCCGCCGGCACCACCCAGGCCACGACCCGTTCACCCCATTCGGGATCGGGCCGCCGCCACACCGCCGCGTCAGCCACGTTTGGATGGGTGAGGAGGACGCGCTCCACCGACTCGGGCCATACCTTCTCTGCGCCGGTGTTGATCACGTCGCTCAGGCGGCCGGACACCTCCAGCTTCCCGTCGGCCCCAAAGTGTCCGGCGTCGCCCGTGGCGAACCATGTGGTCGTGCCGTCGGGGCCGACCACCCGACCAGTGTCACCGCCTCGATAGCACCGCATCAGCATGGGTGCCCGAAGCAGGATTTCGCCTCCGGATTCGGAGTCGGAACCGGCCAGGGCCACGTCGACATCGTCGAGAGGCAGACCGTCGTAGACCACTCCCGATCCCGTCTCGGTCATCCCGTAGGTGACGACCACATTCGGTTCCACCGTTTCCGGCGGTCTGCTCCCACCAACCAGCACTTTGGTGAAGACCGAGGAATCAAGTCGTTGCAAGGCTGTGGCCACCAGCGAGACATGGCTGGCCCCTCCGGATCGGCCGATCTGCTCGACGCTGTCAGCATCAAAGCCGGGCAGGACCGTCAACGGTGTGTCGGTCAGCAGTGCCCGGGTCACCACGGATAATCCCCCGATGTGCGCCAGGGGAAGGCAGGCCAACCAGGAATGACGACCGGGGTCGATCCCGAGACCAGCCGAAGTGGCCCGGGCCGATGCCAGGAGGGCCTCGTGAGTCAGCACAACTCCTTTTGGCTGCCCCGAGGCACCGCTGGTGGCCATGACGAGCGCGTCCCCCTCTTCGACCGGCAGACCGTCGGGCAGCGAGTGCAACTCTCCGTCCGATGCAACCACGCGGGTGGGCCTGATGGCGTCGACCACGGCCTGGCGAGCCACCGCCGGGAGTCGGGGATCTAGTGGGGCGGCGGCATCGCCGGTGTCCCATATGGCCCGGAGGGCATCGACGAAGCCCGCCCCACCAGGGATGTCGATTACGACGAGCTCAGGCACCGACCGGTAGCGTAGGGCGCCGTGCACACCGTGGTCACCGGAAGCCCTCATGATCCCCTGGACGATCTGCGCCCACTCCCGGCGCCCCAGTGGGAGCAACGGGGCTCGTTCGCCGACATCCGCTACGAGGTAGGCGAAGGGATCGCCAAGCTGACCATTTGCCGCCCTGAACGGCGGAATGCCTTTCGTCCCCAGACACTGTTCGAACTCACCGACGGGTTCACCATGGCCCGCGATGACCCTGATGTCGGCGTGATCGTCCTCTGCGGCGAAGGCCCGGACGCCTTCTGTTCGGGTGGGGATCAGAAGATTCGTGGTGACGACGGCTACATCGGGGACGACGCCGTCGCCGAGCGTGGTATCGGTCGCCTCAACGTCCTCGATCTGCAGATCCTGATGCGACGCATCCCCAAGCCCATCATCGCCATGATCGCCGGTTACGCCATCGGGGGTGGACACATCCTCCATCTGGTCTGCGACCTTTCGATCGCGGCGGACAACGCCCGTTTTGGGCAGACCGGTCCCAAGGTGGGGAGCTTCGACGGAGGGTACGGGTCTTCCATCCTGGCCCGCACCATCGGCCTCAAGAGGGCCAAGGAGGTGTGGTTCCTCTGCCG
>PNAT01000188.1:0-8947 GCA_003169675.1 Acidimicrobiaceae bacterium | reverse complement strand
ACCATGCTCTTTTACATGACCGAGGAGGGCCAGGAGGGTCGTAACGCATTCGTCGAGCACCGGGCACCTGATTTTTCCCGCTTCCCTCACCGCCCGTGAACACACCGCTGAAGATGTGGATGGCCGGTGCGCGCCCGCGCACATTCCCTGCGGCGATTGTCCCGGTTGCAGTCGGCACGGCTGCCGGATACGGAAGCAGTGGACGTTTCGTGGTCACCACTCCTCAGATCACGCTGACCTGCCATGCTGAAGTTTGTACCGGTTATGCCCGCCATCTTTCAGTGCTCAATGCCGGGCTTGCCCTCGTCGCGGCACTTGGCATCCAGATCGGGACCAACTACGTCAATGACTACGCCGATGGCGTCCGTGGCACGGACGAGAAGCGCGTCGGACCGGCGCGCCTCGTGGCCGGGGGACTGGCAACGGCGCCCGCCGTCAAGGCCGCAGCAATTCTCTCCTTCGGGGTGGCCGGATTGGCCGGCCTAATCCTGGCCGCCGGCGTGACGTGGTGGTTCATTCCCGTCGGTCTCCTCTGCGGGATTGCCGGTTGGGCGTACACCGGAGGACCCCACCCCTATGGATACCTCGGACTGGGAGAAGTGTTCGCCTTCGTGTTCTTCGGTCTGGTGGCGACTGCCGGATCGGCGTATGTGCAACATGCCCCGCTGGTCATTTCACTCCACCACCATTCCTTCACCCACAGCTACGACTGGGGACTTGCCCTGTGGGCCGGCGTACCCATCGGTCTCTTGTCAGCCGCACTCCTCCAGGCGAACAACCTGCGCGACATGATGACCGACAAGGTGGCCGGGAAGAAGACCCTCGCGGTGCGCATGGGGCGCCAATATGCAGGTCTGCTCTATTGCTTCACACTCATGGGAGTGGCCGTCTCGGTCGGCGTGCTCTGGCACTACCGCAGGTGGTCGCTTTTGGCCCTCCTCGCCATGCCATTGGCGATCTCGACGGTGCGTCTCGCCTTGAGCGACAAAATGGGGCGTCCACTCCTTCCCATGCTGGCGGACACCGCCCGTCTTCAGATCGCCGTTGGTCTCCTTCTCACGGTCGGCCTTCTCGCGTGACTCGTGCTCACACGGCACTGAGCCAGTGACTGACCAGACGCCACACGTGATCAGGCTGGGCGAGATGCACGGCATGTCCACCTCCCGGTACAAGCGACGCCACACCATGAGATGCCAGCCGGGCCAGGCGAAGAGCATGGGCGCCAAAGCGCGCATCATCGGTCCCGGCCAGGGCCAGCATGGGAACAGGCAATGCAAGCAAGCGCTCCCACAGGGGCTCCTGCGTGCCGAGGCCATTCAGGCGCAAGCTCGACGCCAATCCGGCCGCGCTATTGCGCTTTCGCTCACCGCTCTCGGCCGATTTGGAGAGTCGAGCGAACATCGGGCCGGCCAACCAGCGGTCGATGAACGAGTCGACGTCTCCCGACGCCTCCAGGGCGTCAGCGATACCCTCGTCGGCTTGACGTCGCAGACTGCGCTGTTCGGGATCTTCCAAGCCCCCGGAGGCACCAATGACGATCAATCGGTTCAAGGCGAGTTTGGTCCCGGTGGCAACATGCAGAGCGACCCGGGCCCCGAGCGAGTAGCCGAGCAGGTCGCAGTGCTCTGTACCGATGGTCGCCTGGACCGCTTCACCCACCAGGCCGGCCGTGGTGGCGAGGTCGGCGCGCACGCTGTCGGAGCCGGCATGACCGGGAAGGTCGATGCCGATGATGGTGCGGGAGGTCCGGAGCTGCTCGCCGAAGGGACCCCACAATCGACCGGTTTGCGTGAATCCGTGCAGGAGCACCAACGGCGGCCCGGACCCGCGCGCTTCAACATGGAGTGGCACGTCCAATGAGCGTACAGGCGACCTTCAGCGCCACCTTGGTCGACGAGTGGGTACTGGCCGGCATCACCGATGCCGTGATCTGTCCGGGATCACGGTCAACCCCCATCGCCCTGGCCCTGGCCGAGCGCCTTCGAGTCCACATCCGGCTCGACGAGCGCAGCGCCGCTTTCTACGCCCTCGGACTCTCCATGGCCAGCGGTCGACCCTCCATCATCTGTACCACGAGCGGAACGGCCGCCGCCGAACTCCACCCGGCCGTGGTCGAAGCTCACCATGCCCGGGTCGCCCTCATCGTGTGCACGGCCGACCGCCCGCCGGAGCTGCACGATGTCGGTGCGTCGCAGACGATCGACCAGGTCGGCCTCTTCACCGCGGCCACCAGGTGGACCTGCAACCCCGGAGTTCCGACCGGAGGGCAGGAGGCCACGTGGAGGCCACTGGCCGCTCGGGCCTTCGCCGAAGCCCAGAACGGACCGCTCGGACCGGGACCGGTACACCTCAACCTGGCTTTTCGGGAACCACTACTCGGAGAGCCAGGCCCGCTCCCCGAACGAGCGGGACCGCGCCGCCCCGCTCCGAGCACGGCTCAACCATCCCTGGACCAACCCCTCAGCGGTCGTGGTCTGATCATCGCCGGTGCCGGTGCGAGCCAGGACCGGGCACAGCTGTTGGCCTTGGGAGAGAAACTCGGGTGGCCTTTGCTGGCCGACCCTCGATCGGGGTGCCGGTTCGAAGGCACGATCGCAGCTGCCGACGCCATTGCGCGGACCGAGCCACCGCTCCCGGAATGCATCGTCATGCTGGGTGTGCCGTGGGTCTCGAAGGCCTTGGGCGAGTACGTTGCCATGGCCGGGGCGAGCGGTGCCCGGATCATCTCCGTGGACCCCTGGTGGACATGGACCGACCCGACGCACGTCGTCGGCGAATTCCATCACGTCGATGCCGACGCCTGGGTCTCTACTGCTCTCGCCAGTGCGACTCCGTGCGACGCGCAATGGCTCTCCTGGTGGCAGACCAGCGAACGGCGGGCCCAACAGGCGATCACCCAAGCACTCGGCGATGAACTCAGTGAGCCCCAGGTGGCCCGGGTGATGGCCCGACATGCGTCCCTCACCGAAGCCACCATCATGGTGGCGGCCTCCATGCCGATGCGCGATCTGGAGTGGTTCGCACCGGCGCTGCCCCTCCCTCCACTCGTGATGGCCAACCGAGGGGCCAACGGGATCGACGGCGTGGTGTCGACCGCTCTCGGCGTGGCGGCGGCCGGCAAGCGTACATTCGCCCTCATGGGAGACCTCGCCTTCCTGCACGACGTCTCAGGGCTGGTGAACCTGCCCGAAGTTCCTTGCACCTTTGTGGTGGTGGATAACGGGGGAGGAGGGATTTTCTCGTTCCTTCCCCAGGCCGATTCCTTGGCGCACACGACCTTCGAACAACTCTTCGGCACTCCACCCACGTCGGACGTGGGCAACGTCGGGCGCGGCTTTGGACTTGACGTCTATGACGTCGACACCGTGGCCGAGCTCGATCGGGCATTGTACGAAGATGCTCCCGCGCTTATACGGGTGAAGGTGCCCGGGCGTTCGGAGAACGTCGACCTGCACGAGAAGATCAACCAGGCGGTCCGTCTCGCGCTGAAGTGAAGGCCGGCGACGGGGTCGAGGAAATAAGTCGACCAGTCGGGCTGCGGAATGACAGCTCAACGTTGGCGTCGCCTGACATCTTCCAACCCATCTCATGGACCGAGCGGTGGTGCTGGTCGCACAGCTCCACGAGGTTGTCGAGGTTGGTCATCCCACCGTTGATCCAGTGCAGCACATGGTGCACGTCCGTGAATTCCGTGTGGGTGCAGCCCGGGAATCGACAACCCTTGTCCCGCCTCCGGATCTCCAGGCGTTGCGCGTCGGTCGGGTCCCGTCGGGCCCGTCCCTGATTGAGGCTCTGGCCCTGGCCGTTGTCCGCCGAGACGATGACTTTGGCGTCGCAGGCCAGTCGGCGGGCGACCTCGTGGGATAGGGGACCCAGGACATCAAGCTCGGCCGCGCCGTCCCCTCCGGCCAGGTAGCTCATGTCGGCATGGACGACCACGGTGGGTCGGTTGCGGCCTCGGCCGCCCGCCCGATCACCCCCACCACCGCTTTCACCGGCGGCATCTCCCCTGCAGACCTCGACCAGTGCGTCGGCCATCCGTTGGTCGAAGGGCGTTCGGTCCCGGAGGCGTTGGGTGGCCCGGGCGACCAGGGAACTCTTGACGACGGTGTACTGCTCCTCGGGCAGGACACCGGAGAAGGCACGCCGACGGTCGTTGAAACGTAGGAAGCGCCGGTTGTAGAACGAAGTGGCTTGCTCGTCGGTCTGCTTCTGCGCGGCCACAGCCAACTCCCGCACCTGCTTGGCCGACCAGTGTGTGGCCTTCTCGGACAATGTTGCGTCGGTCTCAGGCTTGGCCACCTCCACCAGCGGCTTGACCTGGTCGAACGACAAGTGGCCCTGCCCCAGGGCGTCGGAGATCTTGGGAAGCGAGTCCAGCTTGGCCGCCACGGTGACCCATTCGCGGGCCGTGGTGGCCGTGACCCCGCAGCGCTGCACCAGCCAGGCCACCATGGACGTGGCCCCGTCCACCCGCCAGGCCTTGCGCCGATCCAATTCGACGACGGCGTTGAGGAGTTGGCGCTGGTGGGTCGAGACCGCACGGTGATGCTGCGTCACGCTGGCCACGAGCATCTCGGTCCGGCGGGACACCATGGCCGGACGTGGCCCGTCTCGGAGTGCGGAGTTCACCATGCGCCAAGTAACGGTCCCCCGACCGCCCCAGAAGACGTCGAGAGAATTACTCAGCGATACCGATCCGCCCCAACCCACTCCCCGTGACTACGGAATGGCAACCGAACCGGGAGATGGATGACGGCCTGGGGTCCCCGGCGCCCGAACGACGAGGCATCCAACACATAGAGATCAGAAGCCCCACGGGTGGCATCGTCCACCACCGTCAACAGCCACCCCTCGTCGTCGCCGTGCCCATCGACGGACCGCACGAAGAGGGGCTCACCGGCCGTCCGGTACTGCCCGGGATTCCAGACGGCCACCTCGTCTCGCTGGGTATCGAGCCGCAACAGCCCCAGGTGATCGACCTCCATACCACCGGCCACGCCAGATGCCATCTCGACGCAGTAGCCGTACCGGAACGCCGCCCCCTCACAGAGTGGGTCCACCCGTGGATACTCCACCCACCGATCATCCACCTGCACCCGCTCCAACCGCTCGCCCTCAATCCGCCACCGCTCCAGCACCGCCAACCCACCGCCGATGGACGTCATCCCGATCCCGGGCTCACCCACCACCGACGACGTGAGGTCGACCGGCTGCCCCTTCTCGGGTACCTCGTAGCGGCACACGAAGAGGACAATCCCACCCTCGTCACCGCCAATCCCCTCGTCGTAGGCACCCACCACGTGGGTGACCAGACACGGGTCGAGCCGGAACCGCCGCACCGCCGACCCATCTCCGTCCCGTCGCACCACCCCGACCCAGCACTCGGCCCCCGGGGCCCAGCGGAAATCGACCGCATCATCGCCACCCAGGGGTTCCGTGGGCGACTCAATGAAGATGATGTGCCGGGCCGTCACGGCCAGGTCGTGCTGCCAGGTCGAACGCTCCAGGGTCACAGACTGGAAGGACGCCAATGCCCCGGCCGCATCCCATTCGCCCACACGCAGCTGGGTCGTCTCGGCGCCCTCCTCCACCCCGAACAGGACCCGGTGCCCCGTCGCCGCCTCGCGGTGGATGTGCGAGGCGATCGGCACCGTGAGGCCCCCGCTGAAATCTTCCGCCTCCAATTGGCGCGAGTACTGCAGCGGCAACCCGACCTCGGCCAGGGCCAGCACCGAGCCGGCGTGCCACAAGACGTTGGCGTCGGCCGCCGACTCGCAGGTCAGGTACGACACGGCGGTCCCGTCGCGCAACTCCACCGCGTGGAGGGCGCCCATCGCGCCCTCGCCCGGCCCGGCCCGGAGCAGGGTCCCCTGCAGGTCCGGCGGCAGGATCCCCTCGATGGGCAGCGGCGGATCCATGGGGCAGCCAACCTACCCGGGTATGGCAAGGTGGGATCATGCCCACGCTTTCGGAGGACCTCGCCTTCCGCGGCCTGATCCACCAGGTGACTGACCCCGCCCTCCTGGCCCGCCTCGACGCCGGGGGCCTGACCCTTTACGCCGGCTTCGACCCCACGGCCGACAGCCTCCATGTCGGGAGCCTTCTGCAGCTGTGCACGCTGCGACGCTTCCAGTTGGCCGGGCACCGTCCCATCTCATTGGCCGGGGGCGGGACCGGCATGGTCGGGGACCCGGGAGGCAAACTCGAAGAGCGGGCCATGCTGACCCGGGAGGTGCTCGACAGCTACCTGGCCGGCATTCGCCCCCAACTGGGGCAGATCCTTGACCTCTCCAACGCCCTCCTCCTGGACAACTCCACCTGGCTGGGCTCGCTCTCCACCCTCGAGTTCCTGCGCGTTGTGGGCAAGCACTTCACGGTCAACCAGATGGTGGCCAAGGAATCGGTCAAGACCCGCTTCGAGCGGCCGGACCAAGGCATCTCCTACACCGAGTTCAGCTACATGCTGCTGCAGGCCTACGACTTCCTCCGCCTCCACGTCGACCACGGCTGCGATCTCCAGATCGGCGGCAGCGACCAATGGGGCAACATCACCATGGGCGTCGAGCTCGTCCGCAAGGTGTGCCAGGACGAAGTCTGGGGCCTGACCACGCCGCTGGTGCTCAAGCCCGACGGGACCAAGTACGGCAAGACCGAGACGGGCACGGTGTGGCTCGACCCCAACCGGACCAGCCCGTTCGCCATGTACCAGTTCTTCCTCAACGCGGCCGATTCCATGGTGGCGTCCTACCTCCGCTACTTCACCTTCTTGGAGCATGCCGCCATTGAGGAACTGGACTCCGCGACGGCGGCGCACCCTGAGCTCCGGACGGCGCAGCGGGCCCTCGCCCGATCCGTCGTGGCCCTCGTGCACGGCGACGGCGAAGTCGCCCGGTGCGAAGAGGCCTCGGCGGCCCTCTTCGGCGAGGAGATCGCCCAGCTGAGCGAGGAGATGCTGCTGGCCGTCACCGAGGACGCCCCGACCACGGAGGTCGCCCGGGCCGAGATACTCCACGGGCTGTCCCTGGTCGACGCCCTCGAGCGTGCGGGCCTGGCCAAGTCCAAGGGGGAGGCACGCCGCGCCATCGGCCAGGGGGGCGCCTACGTCAACAACCAGAGGCAGACCGAGACGGCCCGGGTGCTCGGGTCCGATGATCTCCTGCACGACCGCTACCTCGTGCTGCGCAAGGGACGGAGGGACGTCCACGTCCTCCGTGCCATATGAGGCGGCGCACCATCGCCGTCAGCCTGCTCCTGGCCTGGGGCCTCACGGCTTGTGCCGGCGCGGACCAGAGGGGTTCGCCGGCCCACCGCCTGTCGGTGTGGGCCGGGGGGACCGGTCTTGGTGGATCCATCGGGACCCTGGTGGCCGACAACCAGCGCGTGCCCAAGGACGTGCCCAACGGCACCGGTGCCGTCCATGCCGCCTGCGGCACCCTCGAGGTCGACGCCGAGATGGCCAACCAGGAATTGCCTGCGCCCGACCCACAGGTGACCGAACTCCTGACGGCCGCCTACGGCCTGGAGGGGAGTGCGGGTGTCGAGTGCTACAACGCCGGGTCGACCGACAAGAAGCAGCTGGCCAAGGCCCGGAGGGACATGGCGGGGGCCGACGCTCTCTTCGCCCGGGTGCTGGCCCGGATCCAGACCGTTGACGGGCAGCTGGTGTCCACCACCACGACCACCGACAACACCCCGGTCGGCCCCTTCGGATGAGCACGACCGGCGCGGCCACTGGGCATGACGAGTTCGAGCGCCACAGTCGTCGCGTCCTGTGGGCCCTCCCGACCGGCCTCTACCTCGTCGGGAGCCGCTTCGAAGAGGCCGCCAATCTCATGACGGCCAACCTGGTGGTGCAGGTGTGCCTCCAACCCAAGCTGGTGGCGGTCGCCCTCGAAGCGGGCTCGGTCACCGCTGGCTTGGTGGCCAAGGGACGTGCCTTCAGCCTCTCCCTGCTGGCCCGAGGCGACCGCGATGTGGTGCGCCGCTTCGTCAAGCCGGTGGTCGACATCGGGCGCGACCCCGAGGGCGTCATCACGTCAATGGCCGGCCACGCCGTCCTCGAAGCCGGGCCGCATCGTCTCCCCATCCTTACGGCGGCGACCTCGCACGTCATCTGCGCACTGACCGAGCAGCATGCACTGGGCAGCCACTCCCTGTGCATCGGCGAGGTGGTTGAGGTCGGCGGTGAGCCGGCCGACGTGCTCCGCATGGAGGACACGCGGATGCACTACGGCGGCTAGTGTCGTGAGTCGGAGATCCGCGCGCAATATGTAGCCAGCGTGTCGAGGATCTCGTCCGCACTCTTGTGCCAGACGAACGGTTTCGGTTCGTCGTTCCACGTGTCGATCCAGTAGTTGATCGACGCCTCGAGTTCCTTGGTGCTTCGATGGGTCCCGCGTCGCAACCACTTGTTGGTGAGCTCGGCGAACCAGCGCTCGACCAGATTCATCCATGAGCTGTAGGTGGGCGTGAAGTGCAAGGTGAACCGTGGGTGGCGCAACAACCAGCGGTGGATCTCAGGAGTCTTGTGGGTCGACGAGTTGTCGACCACCACGTGGACGTCGAGGTCATCGGGCACGCTGCGGTTGATCAAGTTCAAGAAGTGCCGGAACTCGAGGGCGCGGTGGCGTTCGGTCATGTCCGCGATGACCTGGCCCGAGGCAATGTCGAGGGCGGCGTAGAGGTTGGTGGTGCCCCCTCGCACGTAGTCGTGGGTGCGTCGTTCGGGCAGCCCTGGACGAAGTGGAAGCACCGGCGAGGTCCGATCCAAGGCTTGGATCTGGGTCTTCTCGTCCACACAGAGCACCAGAGCGCCTTCGGGCGGGTTGAGGTAAAGGCCCACCACATCACGCACTTTTTCAACGAATTGCGGATCGGGGGACAGCTTGAAGGAGTCGACCAGATGCGGCTTGAGCCCGAAGGCCCGCCAGATGCGGCTCACCGC
>PNAT01000109.1 GCA_003169675.1 Acidimicrobiaceae bacterium | reverse complement strand
ATCAACAATCGGGATCCCCTCACCTCCGGCAGCACTCGGCACTCCGCCAGTGCCTCCGGCATTGCCAATGCCGATCACATTTTCTCCGACGGAGACTTTTGAAGAGTTGCCGATCGGTGCTGTCTGTAGGCCGGAAGCATTGTGGAGCTGCAACAACGCGATGTCTCGGGAGCGGTCATAGCCGACCACACTGGCCATATAGGTCTTTTGATTACCGACGTCGGTCACGCTGATTGTTGTCGCACCATCGATCACATGGTTGTTGGTCATGACCAGCCCGGAGGATGTGAGCACGATTCCGGTACCGGCGGCCTGCACACCTTGGTAGCCGAGGGAGGTATTGATATCCACGAGTCCCGGATCGACCTTTGCCGCGATTGAAGAGACATCGCTTGGTCCCGAGGCTCCGGACGATCCGGATGGCCCCGTCCCGAATGGGGATCCGAGAGAGCCCGACGAACCTGACCCAATTGTCGGGTGAGTTGTGCTCGGCGACGTGGAATTTGGAGGTGGGCTGCTTTTCCAAGTTGCGTGCCCGATCCCGGCTCCGGCTGTCAACAACACGAGTGAAGCTCCCGCCCAGGCGGCTGTGGTACGTAAGCGATGGGTTCCCGGCGTGGGGCCATCGGGAGTCGTCAGCCCAGGCCACGTCGATTCGTCTGGATGGGCCGCGGGCTTCTGGTATCCGGACTCGGCCGGGGCACCAAGGATGGGGTGAGGGTCGGGAGGGCCTTGACCTGAAGTTGGCGGGGTGACGTACGCAAGCGAGATTGGCGCCTCAGTGGCCTCTGGGAAGGAGGCAAGGGGCGTTTTAGCCTCGGGACCTTCAAGCGACCTGGTGTTCCTTGGTTCAGAATCTTCCTCAGTCATTCAGATGCCTCCATCCGTCCTCGACCTCGAGTTCACAGGTACGGGATCATTGGACATCAGCGACCTGGCAGCCAGGTCAGAGAATGTTATGAGTCAGATAAATGTTGTCTGTGGCCCATTTCATCGAATGGAACCACGTGGGTGAATTGAGCCGTGGGGGGGTAGGTCCAACCTGGGCGTACGTTCGCCAACCCAGGCCTGGGGGGTCAACGAACCCAGCACTTCATCACCTCAGCTCATCCTCTTACCCCTATGGTGGGAAGCGCCCATGAGAGATTGGTGAGTTCCGCGGCCTCACGCAAATCGGAATGGAGAAGAAGTGACGACCAACCGAACTACTCCGCTAAAAATCGAACCTGTGGCGGGCGCCCTGGGCGCCACTGTGAGGGGGATCGAACTTTCAAGAGTGGCCGATGGCGAACAGCTTGATGCCCTGCGCAAAGCCCTTGCCGATTATTTGGTCGTGTTTCTACCCAAGCAGGACCTAAGTCTCGACGACCTGGAACGCATCACTGATCTCCTCGGTGGACGTGACGTCACTCCATTTGTTGATCCCTTGGAGGATCGTCCCTACGTGATCCGGGTGATCAAGGAACCTGATGATGTCCTTAACTTTGCCAATGCGTGGCACAGCGACTTGAGCTATCTGCCAGTACCTCCTTCCTACACGCTCCTGCACGCGTGGGATGTGCCCGATCACGGTGGCGATACCGTGTGGTCGAATCAGTACCGCGCCTACGAGACGCTCTCGGGCGGTCTCCAGAAGGCTCTTGACGGGTTGAATGCCGTTCACTCAGCGGGAGTTGCCTATGGAACGGGTGGCCTACTCGACAAGTTCAAGGACTTCACTTCCATGGCGATTTCTCCCTCGTCTGATGCATATCATGAGCACACACACCCGGTCGTCATTACCCACCCTGTGACAAGACGGCGTTCGTTGTACATCAATCCGGTGTACACCACCCGATTCGAAGGATGGACTCAGGCGGAATCGGAAACTCTGTTGAACCACCTGTACCGCCACAGCATCAATGAGAACTTCACGTGCCGACTGCGATGGTCGGTCAAGACGTTGGCCATTTGGGACAATCGCTGCACTATGCACAACGCTCTCAACGACTACTCGGGGGTTCGTCGTGAGATGTATCGCACCAGCGTCAAGGGCGCGATTCCTGAATGAAAGTGAATGGCAGACTGACCTATAAGCCAGGGTGCCAGGGGATCCTTGAGCGAACCTGCCCGAGGCAGACTCCGGGCCGACGAAGTGATTGAACGGCACCTCAGGTACCGAGAATCTTCAGCAAGTATTGGTGAGAAGAGTCATCCCCAATCCGCGGATTAGGAGTCTTGGCGCGCGACGATGATGGCGATGGAAAGAGCTTCTTGGCAGTCTCATTGGCACAAACATCCAGGTGTGCGTACCGGCGACGATCTCTCGTTGGGAGAGCGATCGGCTGACCGAATGCGAAATGTGATGGGTTCATGTGACCACGCTCACGTAGAACCCGCCAGACCTGCTCACTGAAATCCGCCAGTTGAGCCCTCGGTGAACTGATCATCCACCATCGAGGGTGGCCCCCTTCCGAAGCTTTTGGTGTCAAAGCCAAAGCCTCGGAAAGGGGACCTCACTCATGTTCACAGGGAATGACGACATGGAAGCAACTGCACTACGCGAACAGGGGTGGTCGATCTCGGCCATTGCCCGCCATCTGGGCCGCAATCGGGAAACGATCCGCAACCACCTGAATGGAACACGCACAGCCGGCGAACGCCGGAGAGCCGAACCCGACCCCTTCTGTCCGTTCGTGCCGTATTTGCGCGAGCGCCTCCGAGAGGACCCCCACGTCTGGGCCACCGCCCTTTTTGACGAGGTGGCCGCACTCGGGTTCACCCTCAGCTACCAGAGCTTCACTCGGGGATTGCGTCTCCATGCGTTGCGCCCGCACTGTGAGGCCTGCGCCGGCGTCAAGGGCCGGGCCACCATCGAGATCGAACACCCGCCCGGTGAAGAGATTCAATGGGACTGGGACGAACTGCCAGAAGCCCCCTGGGGTGGTGACGGCCATCTGTTCTTGGGTTCACTTCCGTGTTCAGGCAAGTTCCGGGGCGTCTTCGCCGAGTCCGAGGACCAGGCCCACCTGATCGAGGCCATCGACGGTGTGTTGCGCCGCCTCGGGGGCAATGCTCGGCGCTGGCGTTTCGACCGCATGGCGACGGTGGTCGACCCGAAGACCGGCATCGTGCAGCCGAGTTTCGTCCCGGTGGCCAAGCACTACAGCGCCAATGTGATCGCCTGCCCACCACGGCGGGGCAACCGCAAGGGCAGCGTGGAGAAGTCCATCCACTTCGCCACCCAGCGCTTCTGGCGCACCATGACGGCCACGACCATGGAAGACGCCCAGCGCCAGCTCGACCGCTTCTGCGAACGGATCGGCGACAAACGGCCCCGCTCCATTGCCAAGCTCGAGGAGCTCGTCGGCAAGGAGGCGGCGGTGACGTTCCTGACTGCACGAGGACGCAGGCGTCCGAGCGTGGGGGACCTCTCCGAGCTCGAGCGCCTCCGGCCACTGCCGGCGGCCTGCTACCCGGCGACGGTCGAGGATCACAACACCGTCGGTCCCAGCGCCCTCGTCCCATTCGAGGGCAACGCGTACTCGGTCCCGCCGGGCCTGATCGGAGTCGAGGTGACGGTGCGCCATCGCCTCGGCACCGCCGGCATCGAGATCATCTCGGCGGCTGGAATACTCCTGGCCAGCCACTACAGGGAAACGCCCGGCGGCGGCTATGTGGTGCGCGACCCGGCCCACAAGTCCGCTCTCGAGCACGTGGTGCTGGCCGCCTTCACCACTGATGCTCCCTGCAAGCGCAAGGCCAACCGACCGCCCGGAGATGGCGCCCGCCAAGAAGCGGCCAAGCTCCTGGCTGGTTTCGAGGACGACGAGGTCGTCGTCTCCCTGGCCGCCTATCAGAGCATCGTCGAGGACATGGCCACGCGCGATCGGGAGGTGCAGGCATGAGCGAGGACTCGATCTACCAGCAGCTCCGCGGTTCGCTCGGCTACCTGCGTCTGGCCGCCGCCGCTGAGGCCCTGCCCGCCGAGCTCGACTACGCCCAGAAGATGAAGCTTGGGCATTCGGCCTTCTTGGGTCGTCTGCTCGAGGTTGAAGTGGCGGCGACCGAGGAACGACGGCGGGCCGGTCTGGAGCGTTTCGGTCGCCTGCCCGCACCCTGGCGGGTCGAGGACTTCGACTTCGATGCCCAGCCCTCGGTCGACAAGGCCATGATCAACGAGCTGGCCACCTTGCGCTTCCTCGAAGACGCCACCAATGTGCTCTTCATCGGTCCACCGGGTGTGGGAAAGACGATGCTGGCCGTCGCCCTCGGCCGGGCATCCATCGATGCAGGGTATCGCACCTACTACACGACGGCCGCCGATCTGGTGGCCCGTTGTCACCGGGCCGCGCTGGAGGGACGGTGGGCCACCACGATGCGCTTCTTCGCCGGACCCCGTCTGTTGATCATCGATGAAGTGGGCTACCTCCCACTGGCCTCGGAAGCGGCCGCCGCGTTGTTCCAGGTCATCACCCAGCGATACCTGAAGGGCTCCATCGCGCTGACCACCAATTTGGGGGTGGGGTCCTGGGGGAAGATCTTCGACGACCCCATGGTGGCGGCCGCCATGTTGGACCGGCTCTTGCACAAGAGCGTGGTGTTCAACATCGACGGCGATTCGTATCGCATGCGGACCCATCGGGCCCGTTCTGAGCGCCTCCGGCCCCGAGGAAAGCCCGACGGCGACAAATGACGGCGACCGCTCCAGAACACACCCGCTCAGATCGCCCCAGAGCCCCGCAACGGAGTCAAGCGGCACCAGACACCGGGGAGCCGACGAGGGAAAACAGGAACTCAGAACTCCACGTGACAGAAGGAGGTGCCGCCACGTAGCGTGACATCAGACGACCAAAATGCCGAGGGCTCAACTGGCGGATTTCAGTGAGCGACTCTGGCGGATTTCGGTGAGCGGCATCAGGGTCAGCCTGAAGTGCAAAATATGGACGCCATGCCGTCGACACGGGTCGATGCCCCAAGGTGATGTCCTTCAGGATGCGTCGGAAAAGCATCCGGTCTCGATCAAAGATCCAGGTACTGTGGCACGATTCCAACTTGGTGGTTTGCATGTCTCAAGGGTGACAAGTCACCCTGGCGTCCAACATCGAGCGAACTGGCAATCGCCTTGGGGTCAGGTTGCAGGCGCTGAACCTCCCTCTCTCGGGGGAGCCCCGTACGCTCGGAGTCGCCTCGGTGCTTTGAGGCACTGCGTGTCGAAGCCTGGCAAGGTGGTCGACATGGAGCCAGTCGACGTCGATGCTTTCGAATCCCTGGTGGCCGATGCTCTGGCGATGATCCCCGATGAGCTGCGATCTGAGATGGAGAACCTGGCAATCATCATCGACGACCAGAGTCCGCCAGGCTCACTCTATGGCCTTTACGAGGGGATCCCTCTGACGAAGCGGGGTCGCTATGCAGGGGTAGGTCCTGATCGGATCACGCTGTTTCTCGCCACCATCTGTCAGTCCGCCAGCACGATTGACGACTTAGCCCTTCGTGTGCGCGTCACGTTGCTCCACGAAGTCGGACACCACTTCGGGATCGGTGAAGCTCGCCTGCGGGAGCTCGGCTGGTCCTGAGGGTGCCATGTGGCAAACGGACCCGATTACGGTGACGTCAGCCTGCCCCCTTTCTCCGGGATTGAGGGCCACAAGGCCCGTCGTTCCGGCCCCGATTTGGCAGACGCGCTTCGCGTCTCATTGTCCCGACCGTGCCCTACCTAGACGCCGCCGCCAAGCGCCGCCGGGTAATGGCGATTGACAGCGAGTCACGAGGCGCCCATGCAGGGAGCGTAGGAGCAGCTGCTCCCTGAGGGGACCGGAAGTGGTACATGGGGCTCAGAAACGAAGTCGAAGGGCTAATTGCGCAGTTCGGCAAGGACTTCGACAATCAGGACTCGGGGGTGTGGCGAACTTCTACGCTGCAGACGCCAAGCTGTTGCCGCCCGGGTCTCCCCTGGTGGAAGGCCGCGATGCAATTCGAGCGTTCGCCGACGGGATGTTTGCCGCGGGTTGTCGATCTCTAGACCTGAAGACCGGGGACGTCATCAAGCGGGCGATTGTGCGATAGAGGTTGGGAGCTTTGTGATGGGGATCGAGCCATCGGGTGCTGACCCGATACAGGAAGTTGGGAAGTACGTTGCGATCTATAGACGCTAGTCCGCCGGATCGTTGAAGCTGATTGTTGAGACCTTCAACAGCGACACGCCTGAGTCCTAAGCGAAGTCTTCGGTCGGAACGACCCGTCAAGGTCCGTCTCGCGTGAGGACATATATCTGAACCCTGCCCTGTGGAGTGCTTGGCAGCGGAGACATCAAAGGCTGAGCCGTGCCGTCATTTGCGATGGCATGCCGCCTTCCCGCGCGAAAGCCGATGCCTGAACCCCCTATCCCCGTCGCCGGAACAGAGTCGGACGCCAGGCAGATGGCTGTTGCGTCATTCTTACCGCTACTGCAGTGCAGTGAGGGTGACGGTGATCGTGCGTCCGTAGGCCGGATTCGCCCCTAGGCCGGCCGGATCGCTGGTGGCCTGTGAAGACCCGAGGTTCACGGTGAAGACCGGCTTCCCGTCCACGCCGGTTGCGCAGGACTTCGGCACGGCGACCGTCACCACTCCCGTCCCTTGGAGCGTGAGCTCCTGGCAGCTCACCGAAGTGAGCGTCAGGAATTCCACCGGCTGGCGGTCGACCTGGAACTGCCACCCCCATATCGAGAAGTCGGTGCTGATGCTGCGATAGTTAAACACCGTCGGCGCCGGGGGCGGGTTTCCGCCGCCACCGGCGTGCAACAGCCGGGTGTAGGCATACTCCTCCAGGCCGCGGAACCAGGCGTTGCGGTAGGAGTCCTGGTGGTTGCCCTGGTGGAGGGCGTAGGTGTTCGTCACACCCTCTTCGGTAAACGCCGTCACCATGTCGACGTTCATCGGGAACACGATGTTCTCGAACGGCTCGCTGCTCACGTCGTTGCTGAGTGCCCCCGTGTCACCGGTGATCGTCTGCATCGGGATCATGTCGTTGGAGAAGAAGTCGATGCCGATCGACTGTGCGGACGACGCCGACGCCTGTGCGTTCATGGCCAGGTCTGGCGGCATGTTGCCCCGGAAGTACGCCTGGTCGGCCACCGGGTCTCCCAGCGCGTTCAGTGCCGTCGTGAACGTCCCTACCTGCGATGGCAATGGAGCGCTCGTCACCGGCCCCGTCTCCGATGGCAATTGCTCGTAGGTGACGGGGACCGGCGGCTGGACGCCGACCGGCAGAGTCACGTCGCCGGGCTCCGGAGCCGGTGCGAACAAGAAGTTGAACGCCCCGGAGACCGCCTCCATGGTGCTCCATTCGTCCGGATGCTGCAGCCCGAGATCGAAGGACCCGTAGCCGCCGAGGGACACCCCGGCGATGGCCCGGTAGTCGCGGCTGGTGCCGGCCGGCAGGTTGTTCTGCACGAAGGGGACCAGTTCGTCGAGGATGAAGCTCTCGAATTCGGGCGGCGGCGTATCGTACCGCTGAGCGTCCCCGCCCAACGCGTAACGGGGGTTCCAGTTCAACCAGTAGCTGTCGAGACCCGGGCTGGGTCCGTAGCCGCCGGGCAGCGTCTGGCCGAGGGGCGCAACCAGGATCATGGGAAGCGCCGACGCCTTGATCCAGGTGCTCGGGTCCTGGTAGTTCCACGGATCGGCCTTGAACCCGGGGGGAGGTTGGCTCGCCTCGGAGGCGATCCAGGCCGACGATGTTGTTCCGGGGTTGCCGAGCATTTCGGTGTAGTTGCCGCCGAAGCCATGAAGTAGGTACATCGTCGGGCACTTCACAGCGACTCGGTGACGGGCTTTTGGACCGACTACCGGCGCCGGTGCGCACTGGGGCGGGACGTAGTACTCGAATGGCGCCGGGATGCCGTTGCCCAGCAGGTGGGTCGTCAGCTCCTGGCAGGCGACAGTGCCCACTGTTACCTTGATGGTGGTTCCCTGTGCCGGGGGAGCGGCGCAGGTCGGGAACTGGTTGGTGGCGTCCGCTGTGGAGATGGGCAGGGCAGCCGACGTCGTGAACACGCCGCCGATGAGCGCGCCAACGGCCACAATGCCGCCCAGTCTCCGCGGTGCCCGCGCCGAAACAGCTATCCACCGCATTCCAGTATCCCCTCGTCGTCATCAAAATTTGGAACTGTTTCAGGTGGTAACGCTGGCACCCCGCCAAACATGCGCAATGACCCAGAGTGGAGAGTCGGAGCGCCGGGATCAAACCGGCCGGGAGAAACCACCAAGACCAGTCGCCTCCGTGTTCGTTGTTCATGGGACGAAGACGTTCCTCGACCAGGTGAATGGTCAGGGTCCTGACACCCACCACTGCTTTTGGGCAATTGACAGGCAACGGTGGTGTTCTGGAGGCCTCGGGCTGCCCTGTTCGTCAATGAACGGACGCTGATGCCCATGATTGTCGCTTTCGCCCCGCGGCCAAAGTGACTCAGCGAGTTCCGATTTATGCGGCCGCTGCATTCGACCTCCGGACTCCCTCGTTCGTTCATTGAAAGCGAAATTGGCGAAATGAGTGAATGCCGCTTGGCGAAGACTCAGAGCAGCGGCGTCCTTGGGGGCATGAATGGCTTCGTGTATCTGGGCAAAGCCTTCACGGGTTCCAGTGACGGGTACGAACCGGTGGCGCTCTCACTACACCTGGCAAATGTCCCCTGCGGACCGCTGTACCGCCGTCACTTCAGCCCCGGTCACGAGCTGAGCGCATTTGTCGCTGAGAGGGAGAAGTGACTTGGGGTGTCCCCAAATATTCATTGACCACGGTGTTACCAGGGTCGCCCAGAACGCTGGGACTAGGCGGGTGTACCACGAACAAGGAGGCTCGATCCGAATGATGGTCTTGAATCGCTCAGTCTGTGTCCTACCCCTTTTCCGCGTTCAAGGTGTTTCAGGGAGTTGCGCCATGGCGGCACGAATTCTCAAGGAGCCGGGAGCCAGCTCGCCTTCCGCCCGTCCCTTGGCCAGAAGTGAGGCCCACCACTCGAGGTCATCGAGCATGACGGTCATCGCGACGTCGGTCATCGGGTCGACCGGAGAACCTTGTGAGTCGAATGCAGTCTCCACCCTTGGGATGATGACGGTATCGCGCAGTGGGACCATCTCGGCCTCGATGGCAACGTCCATCAGGTGCTCGATGGCGCGGACCCCGGCGGCAATTCCTCCGCTGTAACCCACCGCTGCCAACGGCTTGTTGCGCAGGGCCCAACTCACGAACACGGAGTCAAATGCGTTCTTGAGAACCCCGGGAATGGAATGCAGGTACTCGGGGGTCACCACGAGCAGCGCATCGGCCTCCTTGAGCGTCAGGTTCCACTTGCGTACCAAGGGATCGGAGTAGGTCGGGTCGGCGAAATCACCGATGGATCCCATGTGCTCTTGGAACAGGGGCAATGGCCAGTCCCGGAGGTCCAGGACCTCGACATCGAATGTGTCCCGGGAGTTCGCCCGATCAACAACCCACGGGGTGACCCGATCGGCGGCTCTGGTCGGCCGCGTGCTGCCGATGACGATTTTAAGGTTGAGCACCAGAACCCGACTCCTTGTGTGGTCGACTATTGATCATCTCAAGTATTTCCGAGTGGTGAGATTCGTCACTCGCCGACCTGGCCGTTCGACCAAGATACGGGGGAGACACGCTGAGTTGGCACCTCACTCGGGGTCGCGCCGTTCGCGGGGCATGGGTCGCCTCCGCCGCACTCCGCGCTTGCGGTTGTTGACCTGCCGCCATGGCGCACCCTTGAGAGCCCGTCGAGAGGAGGGGCGCCGTTCATTGAGGGAGAAGCGAGGCTACGTCTTCGCCGCCCAGGAGCTTGCCCGTGAGTCCCATGTCGAAGTAATCGCGCCACTGCACGATGCGACCGTCCTTCACCTCGAATGTGCCCATGACCGGTACGGGAGCCATGATCCCGTTGACCGTCACTTCGTCGACCCGCTCCGTGAGCACTGTGTTGCCGTCCTCGGCGAGGTTTCGAATACGAAACGAGATTGGATCGAACATGTCGAACTGGAACTTGACCGCGGCGAGCGAGGCGTCCCGACCCACTGCCGGCTCTGACCCGATGTTGTGGTACACGACCTTCTCGTCGAGGAGAGATTCCACCTTGGCGAGGTCCTTCCGGTCGATCGCCGCACAGAAATCTCTCACTACGTCACCAGCCGTCGCCATGTCGTATCCTTTCGTCTCGGCGTACCTACAGGTTGCTCGTTGCCAACCTACTGACTGTGGTTGGACTAGCCCACGTCGCCGGGTTCGCGACGCAGTAGCTCGGTCTAAGTCACCGTCTGCTTGCTAACGTGAGCAGCCCTGTCGGCTTCGAGCACCGGGGGTTGACCGAGTCAGTGAACCCGAGCAGAACTGGCCTATTGGCTCCCTGAACTGCGGGTTCACCCTCCGAAATCACGTCTCGGGCGCCGGCGACGAGACATGGGTTTACTAAATGCTCTCCAAGCACGGGGTCTCACCCAACCCCGACCCGCAATCGCACCATGGGAACGCCTTCCCGTCTGCGCTTCTGATCTTCTTGGTCCCCAGGTCTATGGATTTTGTGACAAGTTTCAGGCTGCGGTTCCGAGATGAGCGTTTCTGATGTAGTCGCCGAGCATATGCTCGATGGTGCCGGGGGCACGACCTAACTTGGTGGGTGCTGGTGGTTGGTCGGCCTTGGGGGGCGGGCCGAGCACGCGAGCGCAGACCTTGGTGTAGAAGATGGCGACGCGGATGCCTTCAGGAGTCAGGGTGTAGGGGTTCGTCCCAGATGCTCGTTCGATAAGGCCGTGGAGACGAAGGCGACGCAGGTCATAACTCATCTGCGAATGCCACGAAGTCCTGGCTCCAGGCCATGAACCTGACGAATGGATGAAGGCTTTGACGGTCTAACTGTGAGCCGGCTGGCAGTCAGCTAAGTCGCTCCGTAGAGTGCGCGTTTTCGCGGTATCTGCGTCTTCACCGGACATGGGCAGTCGTATCCTGGGGTGCGGAGGTTCCAATGTCGCCCTCGAGCACCCGGGTCGAGCCACAGGTACGAGGCCCCGGCCCCACCCCATTGGCACACGTCGGCCAGAGCACGCGGGAAGGAGCCGCGCTCACCGGAGTCCTCCTCGGCGTCTTTGCGGTGATCGCCATGTGGTGGTCCGACACGGCTGCTTCCACCGTGCAAGGTTTCGGGCCATGGCTCATCGCGGCCGGCCGGATCACCGGCCTGGTCGGGAGCTACCTGGTGGTGATCGAGGTGCTCCTGATGGCGCGGGTCGCGCCGCTCGATCGTCTCATCGGGATGGACCGCCTGGCGCTCTGGCACCGCCGCAATGGCGAGTACGCCATCTCCCTGTTGGTCGCCCATGCCCTCTTGACCATCTGGGGCTATGCCGTCTTCACTCATAGCGGCCTGATCAGGGAGACCTCTTCGATCCTCGTCTCGTATCCCGACACCATGATGGCCACGGTCGGCTTGGGGCTCTTGGTGGCCGTTGGCATCCTGTCGGCGCGGGCCGTCCGCCGTCGGGTCAGGTACCACACTTGGTACTTCATCCACCTCTACGTCTACCTGGCACTGGCCCTCTCCTTTGCCCATCAGTTTGCCGTCGGGGCGGACTTCATGACCCATCCCATCAACCGGTCCTTCTGGGTTGCCCTCTACGCGTCGGTCGGCCTCCTGCTGGTGACCTATCGCGTGGCCAAACCCGTCCGTGACAACGTGCGCCATAGGCTCCGCGTCGCACGCGTGACCTCCGAAGGCCCGAACCTGATCTCTATTTACGTCACCGGGCGACGACTCGAAGATCTCGATGTCGAGGCAGGCCAGTTCTTCCTCTGGCGCTTCGCCACTCGCAGCGGATGGTGGCAGGCCCACCCGTACTCCCTCTCCGCTGCACCCAACGGCCACTGGCTGCGCCTGACGGTCAAGGAGCTGGGCGACCACAGCGGCAAGCTCTCATCACTGCCGGTGGGGACCCGCGTCACGGCTGAGGGCCCATACGGAGCCTTCACCATCCATCGGCGCAAGCGCCGAAAGGTGCTCCTCATTGGAGGCGGAGTGGGCATCACCCCGCTCCGGGCCCTCTTCGAGTCCCTACCAGGTCGGCCCGGAGACATCACGATGATCTACCGGGCGCCGAGCGACGACGAGATCGCCTTCAAGGATGAGATCTCCGCCATCGCTCACGCCCGATCCGCCAAGGTGCACTTCCTCACCGGGCCACGGCGCGAGCACCCCGAGTATCTGACGCCTCATCACTTGCGGAGCCTCGTCCCAGATATCACCGCCCACGATGTCTACGTATGCGGTCCTCACCAAATGACAACATCGGTGGCGCGCACCCTCGAGGATCTCGGCGTGCCCCGTCGCCACATCCACCGTGAAGATTTCGAGTTCTGAGGAGAACCACATGCGTAGACCTCTCATCGCGATCGTCGCCACCATCGCCGGACTGGTAGCCCTGCTTGGCTTCAAGTCCTCAGGGGGCCTCAAGGCCTCGCACCAGTCGGTCTCCCTCGGGCCGACCGCAGCACCATCGAGCACTTCGCCGACTTCGACATCGGGATCGGCGACCACGGTCCCGACGACGGTGCCGGTCGCAGCTGCTGCGCCCACGACTCCGCCCACGACCGCGGTACCAGCGAACCAGACCTACACGGGGAACGACATCCCGTTCCGCTTCGGTGACATTCAGGTGGCGGTGACCATCAAGGGCGGCCAAATCGCCAACATCTCCATCCCCCAGGAGAATTCGCGGGATCCCCGTTCCGCGTCCATCGATTCACAGGCCGTCCCGATCTTGACCCAGGAGGCCCTCCAGGCTCAGGGAGTCAATATCAACGCTGTCTCAGGCGCCACCTACACCAGCGACGCGTTCGCTCAGTCGCTCCAGTCCGCCCTGAGCAACGCCGGACGGTGAACATGCTCCATCACGACGAACCGGTTATGGGGACCGTCTTCTCCTTCGACATCGTCTCGAACCTGGGCGGCGAGGTATCCGACCGGACGGTGGGCCGCCAGCTGGGTGGGATCGTGGCCTGGCTCCATTGGGTCGACGCCACTTTCAGTACCTACAAGGAGAACAGCGAGATCGGTCGGCTCAGGAGGGGCGAAGTCTCGGTCACGCAGTGTTGCCCCGAAGTCAGCGAGATCCTCGAGCTGTGTACCCAGCTGCATGCACAGAGCGGCGGTTGCTTCGATGCCTGGTCCGACGGCTCCCTAGAGCCATCCGGGGTGGTGAAAGGTTGGGCCATCGAACGAGCCTCCCTGATGCTCACCGAAGCCGGTTTCGGCAACCACTGCATCAACGGTGGAGGTGATATCCGAGTGAGCGGATCGCCAGGGGGCGGGAGCGCGTGGCACATCGGCATCACCCACCCTCTGGCACTCGATTCTTACTGCGCCGTGCTCGAGATCTCAGATGGAGCGGTTGCCACGTCAGGAACGTACGAGCGCGGGTTCCACGTGATCAACCCCCGTAACGGACGCCCGGTCACGGATACCGCGGCCGTAACTGTCATCGGCCCCGACATGGTGCTGGCTGACGCTTACGCGACCGCCGCAATGGTCATGGGCCCGGTGGCCGTCCCATGGCTTGAGGGGATTTGTGGACATGAAGGTTTCGTTGTCGACGCCAGTGGGCGGGCTACCAGAACATCGGGGTTCGACCGCAACCGCCTCGGAGTTCGAGGCGACGCTGAGGCGGGCCCCCCGCTGGCGTTGTGCGCGATTTCCGACGAATCCCGACCATAGTAAGACAGGGCGGCAAACAAGTATCCCGCCCATCCATTTTACGGAACCTCTTGTTTTTGTCTTGAGCTCTCCGAGGGCCTCCAGCACGTGAAGCCCCCCGAGCCCGGACACCGATCCTGTGTCCGTTTGTGTCCAAACGTGTCCGGCGAGGGTCTTGGCGCACCTCCAACAATGCTCTGACCTGCATGTGCACAGCCAAAGCACTCTTGGAGGTGGCGGGAATCGAACCCGCGTCCTCCGGAGGTTCAAAAGGCCTTCTCCGAGCGCAGCCGGCATTGGATTGTCGAGGGCGGCATCACTGCCGGCGGTTGTGCCGCCCCTTATCCAACTGAGTGTCCCTAGTGGTTAGTTGACGTCGCCTCTAGGTAAGCCCTACTTGATGGCGCCCACGTTCCGATCCATAGGGCTGAGACCGGGTGGACGTCGCTACTTAAGCAGCGAGCACGAGCTGAGGCTCGGCGTTTGTTTTTGGTTCCGGCTCTTTAACGTGGTTCCNNTCCGGAGACCACGGCTCGCTTCTCCTCTATCAACGACCGGAGTCGAAGCCAATCACCCCCATGTGTGGGTCTCCAGCTGACCGGGTGGCCAGCCCGTCCATTCTACGGCCATTTCACATGACCACATTCGCGGGTCCGTCGTCAGGCCCCACCCCACTGGTTGATCTCCTTGGTGGCCCGGGCGGCCTCGCGCTCGGCGTCGCGGGACATGATGAGGTTGCGTTTGTCGTAGAGGCGGCGTCCCTTGGCCAGGGCGATCTCCACTTTGGCCCGGCCGTCCTTGAAGTAGAGCGAGACGGGGATCAGGGTGAGGGATTGCTGCTGGGTCTTGCCCAGGAGCTCGTCGATCTGGTCACGGTGCAGCAGGAGCTTGCGCTTGCGGTCAGGCTCGTGGGCACCGAAGCCGGTGGCGAACTGCCAGGGCGGGATGTGCATCTGGAAGAGCCACATCTCCCCGTTGTCCACCCGGGCGTAGGCCTCGCTCAACTGGGCCTTGCCCTCCCGGAGGGACTTGACTTCGGAGCCCTGCAGCACGATGCCGGCTTCGAGCGTCTCGATGAACTCATACTCGCGACGGGCACGGCGATTGGTGGCGACCGTGCGGTCGCTCCCTCGCTCCTCCCGGGCGGCCGCCCGCTTGGCGATCTGCTTCTTCGCCCTGGCCATAGGGGGTCGAGGGTACCCTGTGCCGGTGCTGCGCTTGTCCAAGGACATTTACATGCAGATGGTCGCCCACTGCCTGGGCGGTCTGCCCGACGAGGCGTGCGGCCTCCTGGTGGGGCCCTATGGGGGGGACGAGGTCGACCACATCTTCGCGACACCCAATGCCGCCGCGTCCGCCATGATCTACCAGATCGACCCCAGGGAGATCCTGCGGGCCGACCGGCAGGCCCAGGCGTTGGGATTCGACATCATGGGCGTGTTCCACTCGCACACCCACACCGACGCCTATCCCTCACCGACCGACATGGCCCAGGCGCTCGACCCGGGCTGGCACTACGTCCTGGTCTCCCTGCGCGATTCCCACCCCGTGGTTAGGAGCTACTTGATTGCCGATGGGGCGATCACCGAGGAGACGGTCGAGGTCCCTGGGCTCGAAGGGCCCGGCTAGGAGAGCGGGCGGGGGAGCCGAGAGGCTCCCGATAGAATCCTCACCAGATCAGTCAACAATCACCTGACCTGCCCAAAGGCAACAGGTGATCGCCCAACGAGGAGGCCCCGTGGCCGTCGAAGTCCGCCTACCGACCGTCCTGCGCACCCACGCCGGTGGCGCGTCCGTCGTCAGCCTGGACGGGGCCACGATCGGCGAGGTGTTGGGGAAGTTGGTAGCCGAGTATCCAGGGCTGGCGGGACACGTGGTGCAAGAGGACGGTACCTTGCACAAGTTCGTCAACATCTACGTCGATGACGACGACGTCCGCTACCTGAACGGCCTGGACACCCCGGTGCCCGACGGGGCCGAGATCTCCATCCTGCCGGCCGTCGCCGGCGGCTGAATGGCGCTGTACCCCTCCGTCCTCGAGCTGATCGGCAACACGCCGCTGGTCGACATCAGCGCGCTCAGCCCCAACCCGTCGGCTCGCATCTCCCTCAAACTGGAGGGGCAGAACCCTGGCGGATCGGTCAAGGACAGGGTCGCATTGTCGATGGTCGAACGGGCCGAGGCGGCGGGGGTGCTGGTGCCCGGGCAGCCCGGTCAGATCCTGATGGAGCCCTCGTCGGGCAACACGGGCATCGGCCTGGCGCTGGTCTGCCGGGTCAAGGGCTACCACCTCAAGGTCGTGATGCCGACGAACGTCTCGATTGAGCGGCGTCAGTTGCTCGAGTTGTGGGGCGCCGAGATCATTGAGTCGCCCGGCTCAGAGGGATCGAACGGTGCCGTACGCATGGCGCAACGGTTGGCTGGTGAGCATCCCGGGTGGGTGTTCCTCTACCAGTACGGCAACCTGGCCAATCCCCGGGCGCACTACGAGGGCACTGGCCCGGAGATCCTGCGGGACTGCCCGGGCATCACCCACTTCGTGGCCGGATTGGGCACCTCGGGGACGTTGCTCGGCGTGGGCCGTTTCCTGCGCGAGAAGCTAGGCGCCGGCGTGCAGATCTGGGCCGTCGAACCCCCCTCCGGGGAAATGGTCGACGGCCTGCGCAACCTCGACGACGGCTACATCCCCCCGATCTTCGAGGAACTGGGTGGCGCCGAATTGCTGGACCGCAAAACCGTGGTCCGGCCGCGCGAATCCATCGAGTGGACGCGGCGACTGGCCGATGAGGGAGTGTTCGCCGGCTTATCGACGGGCGCGGCCGTGGCGGGAGCGATCAAGTGCGCGGCGTCGCTGGCGCCGGGGGTCGAGGCATCCATCGTCGTGGTCTCGGCCGACGGGGGCTGGAAGTATCTCTCCACCGGGGCCTGGACGGACGACCTGGACGAGGTGACCGAGCGGGCCAAGGGGATCATCTACTTTTAGGCGTCGGTGTCGGCCGGGGCGATCCTTTGGGTGACCCAACGGGCCAGGTCGGTGATCGTCGCTTCATTCATCGGTGCGTCGGCCAGGTCGGTGAGCACGGTGGCGGTGGCTTTGCCGTCCTGGTCGCCTGGAGGTTGAGTCCACGGGTGGCCGTTGCGCCGGCAGAACTCAATGGTGGCGATCAACGCCACCGGACGATTGCCCTCCTTGAGGGGATGGTTCTTGACCAGGTGGGCGCACAGCACCGCCGCCTTGGTGGCGAAGTCAGGATAGAAATCCTGACCGGCGAAGCGGGCCAGGGGTGCATGGAGGGCCGAGTCAGCCATGTTGAGGTCGGACTCCAGCGCGATCGTGCGGGCGGGCACTTCCAGGACGGCCTCGGAAATGAGGAGGAAGTCGGCCAGTTCCAGCGGGTGCACCGTCACCGACGGAGGCGCTCTAGGGCCCGCCCGTTCTGCGCCATGGCACCGGCCAGACGGAGGAAGAAGGCCTGATCGGCCCGTCGCCGGTGCACGGCTGTGTTGAGGGATGAGGGCGGTGCGTGGTCGACGTCGGGTTCGGGAAGGGTGGCGTCGGCCGGCGCCCCGTCACTCATGGGGCGAGTGTACGCGGGCTCACTCCGAAATGAGCTGGCAGAGCCTGGTCACGGTGTTCCAATTCCTGGTGGTGGTGAGGACCCCCAAGTGCCGCTCCATACACGTCCCGGTCAGCTTCGTGTTGGCGTAGCCGTCCGGAGTGTTGACGTAGACCTCCAGGCCGTCCAGTTTCAGCTCGTCACGTCTGCTCGGGGGAGGTGAGAAGGTGCGCAGGCGATCGTCCGAGGGTGCTTGGGCCAGGAACGTGACGTGATGGCGGGCGGGGTCGGCGCCCCGGTCGGCAAACGGGCTGGACGAGCCGATCCGCAACAGGTCGGGCACCGAGCGCAGGATGACCGCGGGCGAGTTCCCGAAGTCGGTGGCCAGCTGCCGCTCGATATCGGTCGCCAGTCTGGCCGTGCTTTTGGACCGGGAGCGGAAGATCACGTTGCCGGTCTGAATGAAAGTGGCGACGTCGGTGTGCCCGAGAGTGGCGAAGGACGCTTTGAGCTCGGCCATGGCGATCCGACCGTGGCCGGCGACATTGACGCTGCGCAGCAGGGCCACGTAGTGAGGCATCAACTCAACCTAGAGGTCGGCCGGGGCCGGCGGGGCGAGCCGGGTCAGGGCGAAGCGTCGGAGGTCGACACCGGGCTTGGTGTCGGTGGCCAGGTCGGCCAGCAACTCCCCGAGCAGGGGCCCGAATTTGAACCCGTGGCCACTAGTTCCGCTCCCGATGACGACGCGGCCGATCCGGTCGATGATGAAATCGGCATCGGAGGTGTTGTCGTACTCACAGCGTTCGGTGGCCACCGGGACCGGGTCGAGGGTGGGGAGGATGCGCCGGACGGCGCCCGTCAATAGCGCCACGAGTTCCGGATCGTCCTCGTAGGGGACATTGTCCTCTGCCGTGGCGGGCCCCGTGGTGTGGTGGGACACCTTGTAGAGACCATGGCCGATCACCGGAAGGCCGTAAATCATGGCGCCGCCCCACTCGATGAAGATGGGCCTGGCCGGTTCACCGACCGGGGATGTGAAGTAGGCCACTTGCTGGAGGGAAGAAGGCTGCGCCCGAGGGCACCTCACTCCGCCCAAGAGCGAGAGGGCGCGCGGTCCGGCGCAGTTCACCGCCACCTCGGCGAAGAGTTCCTGCCCGTCGCCAAGGACAACCGTGACGGCGTCGGGTCCCTGGTGCACGGACTCCACCTGAGCGGGAGATCGGACCTCGAACGAGCCCGTGGCGCGTAGAGTTCGCAAGCACTGGTCGGCCGCCAGGACACCAGAACTCTCCTCGACCAGAGCGGGTCCGTTGACGGCGATGTGGGGAAAGCGTGCGGCTGTCTGAGCCGGTGTCAGAAATTCGCCGGGGGCTCCCGCTTCGGACATTGCCTGGGCGACCGCGCCGACCTCGGAGCCGAAGGTCAGCTGACCGGTCACGTGGAGGAGCGGCTGCCCACTCAGGGCCTCCAGGTCGCGCCAGAGCTCCCTGGCTTGCAGAGCCATCTGTACATAGAAGGGGTCCGGATAGCCCAGACGGAATATGCGCGCGTTGCCCTTCGACCCCGAGCGTTCATGGCCCGGACCGTCCGACTCGAGCACCAATGTGTCGAGGCCCCGCCGTGAAAGGGACCAGGCGGCTGAAAGGCCGAGAAGGCCCGCTCCGATGACGATGCACTGGTGCCTCTCAGCCTGGGTGCGGTGACTGCGCTCGGGCACGCGGTGGATCATAGGAATGGCCTGGTGTCCTGGCTCAATTTGGCGTCGGCGGTACGCTCCCCGGCAGTGATGGGCCAGGCGGATGATCGGACGCGACCATGGTCGCATCAGCGCGCCGTGCGGGCCGGCCGCGCACTCTGCCGTCACGTCCTGTGGATCGGTCTATTCGCTGTACCCGCCGTCGTCCTGTGGTGGCACGTCTGGACCGGTCACCCGTCGTCCACGCTGACCTGTGCCTGCGGGGATCCGGCGCAGGAGGTCTGGTTCATGACCTGGCCCGCGTGGGCCATGACCCACTTCGCCAACCTGTTCTTCTCAGGCGTCGTCAACGTGCCTCACGGCGCCAATTTGCTTTCGAACACCTCGGGAACGTTGGTGGGGGTGGTGTTGAGCCCGGTCACCTGGTTGTTCGGGCCGGTCACGGCGACCAACGTCGCGTTGACCCTGGCCCCGGCGGTCAGCGCGTGGGGCTTGTGGCTGGCGGTACGCCCCTTCGTCAGCTGGAAACCCGCCGCCATCCCCGCGGCGCTCGTCTTCGGCTACTCGGCCGCCCTGGTGACGTCTTTGGCGTTCGGCCACGTGTCGGTGACGGTGCTGGCGGTGCCGCCGCTTCTCTTCACCACCCTGTACGAGATCCTGGTCCGCCAGGAGAAGTCGGCACCCCGAGACGGCCTGCACCTGGCTGCGCTGGTGGTGGTCCAGTTCCTCATCTCCCCCGAAGTACTCGTGATGTGCGCATTCTTCGCGGTCATCGGGATCGCTGCGTGTGCCGCGGTGGGATGGCGCAAACTTCGGGCGCGCCTAGCACACGCCGGATCGGCGCTGCTCATTGGCACCTCTCTCGCGCTGCCGCTCTTGGCGTATCCGGCGTGGTACGGGCTGGCGGGATCACAGTCCGTCTCCGGTGTGCTCTTCGCGATTGCTCCCCTCACCGGTGTGCCGTTTTCCGGGTATCTCCTTCCGGGACACTTCGAGGACTTTGCCAATTCCTACGTCCGCTTCGTTGGTTATCTGGGGCGAAACGGTCCACCGCCGAATTACCTGGGACTGGGCGTTGAGGTCGGCTTCGTGGCCTCGCTCGTCGTGGCCCACCGCCGGCGCATCGTGTGGCTTCTCCTTTCCCTGACCGCGGTGACGATGTGGATCTCCCTGGGTGCCTACCTCTTCGGCGGCCCGCCTTCGTGGGAACGCATCTGGTTGCCCTGGCGGTATCTGTCCAACCTGTCCGTGCTCAAGGAAATCCTGCCCGCCCAGTTTGCTCCCTTCCTCACGCTCTTCGTGGCCTTCGCCTTGGCCATCGGCTTGGACGCTCTGTATCTCAGATTCACCAGCTGGGCGAAGTGGACACCGGTGCGCTGCAATGTCGTCTCAGGCCTGGCTGCAGCGTCCCTCACCGTGGCCGCCCTGGTACCGGTCTTCGTCACCTTCGACATGCCTTTCACCGTCGTATCCGCAAAGGTCCCGCTGTGGATGGCGCGGGAGGCCCTGCAGTTGCCCGGCGGGACCGTCCTCCTCACCGTGCCCGTCGCCGTCTCGGGCTCGCCCGCTCCCATGCTCTGGCAGGCCGTCGATGGCATGCACTTCCGACTGGCCGGCGCGGCCATGAAGACGCCCAACGCCAGCGGGGGCCCCGTCGGCCAGGGGGAGCCCGGGTCAGCCCGGCGCATCCTGAGCGACCTGAGCGTCTTCGGGACGCCACAGCCCTTGGGCACCATCGCTCAGGTGAATGCGGTTCGACGGGCCCTCCGGGAGTGGCGTGTGAACGAAGTGGTGATCGACGGGGTGAGCCGTGACCCCACGTATGCCTCGGGTTTCTTGACCATGGTCTTCGGCAGCGTCCCGTCCTACGTCGACTCTGCCTTGGTCTGGAAGGTGCCGGCGCGCGGCCTTTCTCTTCCGCCGGCAATCGGTGCGTCGCTCTACCTCTGCCGGTTGCACGCGGGGTCAGCGGTCCAGCGCCACCACCCGCTGTACATGGCGCGATGCGTGCTCACGGCGGCGGAGCATCACTAGGCGACCCTGCATAGTGTGGGCCGATGGAACCGATTCTCCACCTTTCCATCCCCGTGCGCGACCTGGCCGAAGCCCGGCATTTCTACCTGCACTCCCTGGGGTGCGAGGCAGGACGGGCCCGCGACGGCTCCTGCGATGTGTGGTTCTACGGCATGCAGGTCACATTGGGGGACCGGGGAGATGACGTGGTGGCACTCCAACCCGGCACGGCGCGCCACTTCGGGGTCACGCTGGGGCGCCCCGAATTCGATGCGGTGGTGGCCCGGCTGGTCGATGGTGGGGTGGCGTGGCTTGTCCCACCCTCCACGGACGACGAAGGACTGGCCACCGAACAGACGAAGGCGAAGATCGCTGATCCCAGCGGCAACGTCATTGAGCTCAAGGCGTACGCCGACGCGGCGGCCGCCCTCGAGATTCCCGCCCTGTTCCGCTCTGAAGCGATGGACCACGGGAACTGAGGCCGCGGTGCGGACGCTCACCGTTCTCGGATGTGACGGCAGCTGGCCCGGTCCCGGCGGCTCGGGCAGCGGGTACCTGGTGGAGGCCGACGGCACCGCGCTCCTACTCGATGCCGGTCCGGGGACCTTCGCCCGGCTCCAGGAGTGGGGCGATCCGGCCAGACTGGCGGCGGTGATCGTGACCCACGAGCACCCTGACCACTGGACCGATCTGGAGTCATTGGCCACGTGGGCCGGGTATGGCCCCGGGCGAGCGCGGTGCGGCGAGCAGGGGAATCCGTTGCGGGTCCATGCCCCTCCGGGCGTCCAGAAACGGTCGTACTACGCCGCGGCATCCTGGATGTCGTGGCACGAGCTGGCACCGTCCATGGTGCTGACGATCGGCGCACTGGAGGCCCGGTTCGTGGCCACCGATCACGGCCCTCCCACCCTCGCGGTGGCCCTGGCTCACCAAGGGGCGACCCTGGCCTATTCGGCCGACACCGGCACGGGGTGGTCGGTCGAGGAGCTCGGTCCGGGCATCGGGACCTTCCTGTGCGAGGCCACCTACACCGAGGAGTCCGAAGGTAACCTGCGCCACCTGAGTGGCCGGGAGGCCGGGACCATGGCGCGTGCGGCGGGGGTCGGTCGCCTGATCATCACCCACCGTTGGCCTACGGTGTCGGCCGAGGCCGTGAGGAAAGAGGCCGAGAAGGCGTTCGGTGCGCCGGTGGACCAGGCTCACACGGGTGACGTCTTCACCTGGTAGGCGCCCCGGTCCTACGACGAAGGGAGTGCAGTGTCCGCACAAAGCGAAGGAACTCACCGGGCTCGTATGGCGCGGGCGGACGGCCGCGCGCTCGACCAACTGCGCCCGGTCTCCTTCCAGCGCGACTACACGGTCATGGCGCCGGGTTCGGTCCTGGTGACGTTCGGCCAGACCAAGGTCCTGTGCACGGCGTCGGTGGAAGATCGCGTGCCCCCCTGGATGCGGGGGAGCGGCAAGGGCTGGGTGACCGCCGAGTACTCCATGCTCCCGGGCTCAACCCCCGAACGGGCCTCTCGTGAGGCGGCCAAGGGCAAGCAATCCGGGCGGACCCAGGAGATCCAGCGCCTCATCGCCCGCTCGCTCCGCGCCGTCTGTGACCTGGTGGCACTCGGTGAGGCGCAGATCACGGTCGACTGCGACGTCTTGCAGGCCGACGGGGGCACGCGGACCGCGTCGATCTGCGGTGCCTACGTGGCCCTGCATGACGCGTTCTCCCGCCTGCAGCAGGCCGGCACGCTGAGCCAGAACCCCCTGACGGATTCTGTAGCAGCGATTTCGGTGGGGATCATCGACGGGGTGCCGATGTTGGACCTGCCCTACGCCGAAGACTCCCGGGCCGAAGTGGACATGAACGTGGTCATGACCGGTGCCGGGCGCTTCGTCGAGGTACAGGGGACGGCCGAAGGCCTGGCCTTCAGCCGCGGGGAGCTCGACACCCTCATCGGTCTGGCCGAGGCCGGCATACGCGAGCTCTCGAACGTGCAGGCGGCGGTGCTGGCTGATCCTCCTCCACCACGGTGAGCCGGGGCGGGTCGCTGGCCCTGGTGCTGGCGTCGGCCAATCCGGACAAGGTGGCTGAGATCGCCGACGTGCTGGAGTCGGTACTCGACGTGGTGCTGCTACCCCGGCCTGACCATCTGCCCGATGTCGCCGAGGACGGCGACACACTTTTGGCCAATGCCCGCTTGAAGGCGAGGGCCCTGGTCGCGGCTACCGGCATGGCCGCGGTGGCCGACGACACCGGGCTCGAGGTGGCCGCGTTGGGCGGGGCCCCCGGGGTGTACTCGGCCCGGTACGCCGGCGAACACGCCACCTACGCCGACAATGTGGCCAAACTGCTGGGCCAGCTGGCCGGCTTGGAGGACGGCGGAGGGGAACGCCGGGCCCGCTTCCGCACGGTGGCCCTGGCCGCCTTTCCCGATGGTGCTGAACTATGGGCCGAAGGATCGGTGGAGGGGACGATCGCGGCCGCGGTGAAGGGCGATGGGGGCTTCGGCTACGACCCGGTGTTCGTGCCGTCCGACGGCGACGGGCGCACCTTCGCCGAGATGACGGGGCAGGAGAAGCATGCCATCTCGCACCGGGGCCGGGCCTTCCGCGGCCTGGCCGTGCTGCTGGCTCGGCGCACCGGGACCTGACCAGTGGCCAAGTCCTGCGGGTGGGTGTCGGCTGGCCTCAGACCGTTTCGGGATCGGCGGGCGTCGTGGCCTGGGCCTGGGCCTTGGCCTTGGCAGCACGCAGGTACTGCACACCCGTGGTGAGCGACTCCTTGATGAGCCGATCGTTGTCCTTGGAGATGAACCGGTGCACCCGCTTCTCGAGGAGCACCCGCATGAGAGGGTTGAAGGCGCGGTAGGTCTCGGAGAAGTGGATTCTCGTCTGACCCTGGCCCAGGTCCTCCAAGCGGGTCCGACCCTCGGCCTCGGACCACAGGGGCCGCCCGACTGCGTTGTACTTCCACGAGACCTTGGGCTTCACCTCGGTCAGCCACTCCCAGGACTGGCCCCGGCCGCCTGAGAGCAGGTAGCGCGGCACGCGAAAGGTGCAGTGGCGTACCAGCCCTTCGCCGATCGCGTCCCCGGGATGGAGGATCTCAATGGTCACGTCGCCGGACTGCGAGCGGGGTGCCCGGAACCAGAAGAGCTTCCAGAGCTCGTCCGGTGTGGCGCCGATGTCCACGAAGTAGTGGTGCTCCTGCACCGGTTCACCATATCCGCCTCCTTGGCTCCGGCGTCAGGTTGCGGTCCCGGCCGGCCATGGCCGGCCGTTAACGTCGCGGCGTGCCATCCCCCGCCGACTTCGAGCGTGCCGCTTCCTACCCGCCCCTGAGCGGCGCCCGCTTGGCACATTGGTCGCGTTTCGGCACCTGGTCCGAGACGTTCTTCCCCAATGTGGTGGGTCTGGTGCTCGAAGAGGTGCGGACGGACTACGCCCGGATGCGATTGCCCTACCGTCCCGAGCTGCGCCAGCCGGCCGGGGTGGTGCACGGGGGCGCCATCACCACCCTGATCGACACCGTGGTGGTGCCGGCATTGGCCAGTGCGTACGACGAGGTCCCGTTCATGGTGACCATCGACCTGCAGGTCCGCTTCCTCAATGCGGCCCGGGAGACCGACCTCATCGGCGAGGGTTGGGTCACGAGGCGCGGGCGCTCGGTCTCCTTCTGCCAGGCCGAGGTCAGGCGCGCTCTCGACGGCGACGTGGTGGCCGAAGGCTGGCTGGTCTACAAGGTGTCCCCCCAGAGACGCAATGGAGCGCCTCCCGATGGGTAGGGGCCGACTCTCGTGAAGATCGCCTACGTGGTGCCGCGGTACGGCACCGAGATCCGCGGCGGCGCCGAGACGGGCGCCCGCATGTTCGCCGAGCACTTGGTGGCCGATCGAGGCTACGAGGTCGAGGTAGTGACCACGTGCGCGCTCGATGCGTTGACGTGGCAGGACGAGTTGGCCGAGGGCACAGAGTCGATCAATGGGGTCAGCGTGCGGCGGATCGCTTCCGAAGCGGGACGCTCTGTTGGTTTCCACCCGCTCTCGGGCCAGCTGTTGGCCGATCCCGAACATGCCGGAGTAGATGACATGGAGCGCTGGGTCGATCTCCAGGGGCCCCGGTCACCGGCGCTGCTCAAGGCAGTCGAGGCCAGTGACGCCGACGTGATCGCCTTCTATCCCTACCTGTACTACCCGACCATCCGGGGACTGCCCCTGGTCTGGGAGCGGGCCATCATGCACCCGGCTGCCCACGAGGAGCCGGCTCTGCACCTCCCCGTATTTGACGAACTCTTCGCCCAGTGTCGCGGCTTGGTGTTCCAGACCCGAAGCGAGCGGCGCCTGGTGACGGAGCGGTTCAATGTGGCCACTACCCCGCAGGTCCTGGTCGGCCTGGGCGTCGAGGAGGTCGCAGGCTCAGCGGACGCCGCCCGGGCCACGTTCGGCCTGGGCGAGGCGCCTTACCTGTTGTGTATCGGGAGGGTGGACGACAAGAAGGGGACCGGCATCCTCTGGCGCTTCTTCCAGACGTACAAGGAGCGGCATCCGGGCCCCCTGCGCCTGGTCTTCGTCGGTCAGGTGGTCAACCCGCCCGACGAGGCCGACGATGTGGTGGTCACCGGCATGATCGGCGACGGTGACAAATGGGGACTCCTGCGGGGGGCCTTGGCGGTCGTCTCACCATCTCCTTTCGAGGCCTTCTCCATCACGGTGGTCGAGGCCATGACGGCGGGAGCGCCGGTCATCGTCAACGCAGTGTGCGGGGCCACCCGCGAGCATTGCGAGCTGTCTGGGGCGGGCATGTGGTTCGACGGCTTCGCTGAATTCGAAGCGGTGGTGGAACGGATGGCCGGCGACGCGGTGCTGCACCTGACCATGCGCCACAACGGGCTGCGCTACGTGGAGGCCAACTACCGCTGGCCGGTGATCCTGGAACGCTATTGCGCCTTCCTGGAGGAATTCACGGGACGCTGACCTCTCCCGAGGGCGTGGGGGGGTAGGGGGTGCCGTAGCGATTGAGGTGTGCCTTCTCCGAGAGTGGTTTGCGGCGGGGCGGCCCGAGAGGTTGGGCCAGGTGGCCCAGGGGGATCACCGCAATGGGCACCACGTCGGCCGGGAGGCCCAAGGGCTCAGAGAGCTCATCGCCCCCGAGGACCGGCATGGTGGTCAGGGTAGAGCCCAGACCGAGCGCGTGGGCGGCCAGCAACAGGTTCTGGACCGCCGGGAAGACCGAGGCGTCCATCGATTGCGGGTAGGTGAGCCGAGTGTCCCCGCAGACCACGATGAGGACGGGGGCGCCGGCGATGCCCCCCATGGCCCCCCGGTCGACGTCGCGCAGGAAGGAGGGGGAGAGGCGATCGGATTCGAGCGCCTTGGCCCCGCCCTCCCAGATGCGCGCGGTGAGGTCGCCGATGGCACGCCGGATGGCGGCGTCTCGCACCACGATGAAGACGAAGGGCTGGCTGTTCTCGGCGCTGGGAGCATGGGTGGCGGCCGTCAGGATGCGGGAAATGGAGGCATCGTCGACGTCGTCGGGCAGGAACGACCGGGCCGCCCGCTGGGTGTGCACCACTTCGAAGAAATCGGCCATGGCGGGTGATGGTACCCAGCATCGGGCCGGCCGACCGGATCGGGTGGGCCGACAGTCGGGACCGCCGTCCCCGGATTGGGCGGGACCGGGGCGACCCGCTACCTTTAGCGCTGCACCGGCGACGTGGCGGTGCCCGCCATGACGACGTGGATCATGAAATACGGCGGAGGGGGACAAGGAGGAAGACGGTGGCCGACGGCGCCGCATCGCAAGAAGACGTTCTCAAGGGCATCATCGGGCAGCCGACCGGCAAGGCCAAGGTGATGGTGGAGCGGGGCCCCGTGACCCACTTCGCCGATGCCGTGCTCAGCACCAGCCCGATCTACCGCAACCCAAACGCCGCCAAGGCAGCCGGGTTCGACGCCATCCCTGCTCCGCTGACGTGGCCCTTTGCCATGGAGTTCGCCGGCAAGTGGGAAGAGATCCAACCCGCTGATGCGCCCACCGGCAGTCCGCTGATGGCGGCCATGGGCCCACTCATGGCCAAGGGTGGCCTCATTCTTCACGGTGAGCAGGAGTTCATCTACCACCGTCCAGTGCAGGTCGGGGACGTGCTGGTGAGCGAAGGGAAGATCACCGATGCCTACCAGAAGGAGTCCAAGGGCAAGACGATGACGTTCATCGTCAGCGAGACCAACTGGAGTGACGACAAGACCGGTGAGCCGGTGGTGACGGCGCGCTTCAACCTGATCCACCGCTCGTAAGCGCCATGTCCTACGCGCCTTCCTCGACCACCTGGCTCACGGCCCCACATTGGCTGGCTGTGTTGCGCATCGGCCTGGGTTTCTGGTGGTTCAAGAGCTTCTGGCACAAGGACAAGGCCGCCTGGTTCAAGCGCGGTGCCGGCATCAGTTGGGGGCAGTCGGTGGCCGAAAAGCACAAGTGGCCCTTCGTGAAGAAGGGCTTCGATGCCGTGGTGGTGCCCCGACCGAAGCTCATGGCCTATGTGGTCGTGCTGGGCGAACTGGCCATCGGCCTGGGCCTGATGGCGGGCTTCCTGACCCCGATCGCCGCCTTCGCCGGAATTCTCCTGAACATCCTGTACCTGATCCTGATGATCTCGGATTGGGCCGAGCAGGGGCAGAACTTCATGATGATCCTGGCCTCGGTGGTGGTGCTCGGTACTCACTCCTGGTACGTCTGGTCCATCGACCACGTGCTGCACCTGTTCGGGGCGTGATATGAGAATGAGCGAATTTTCGACTGGAGGTCGACACCGTGGGTGAGAAGAAGTTGTCCTGGAGTGACGTGAACATCGGCGACGAGGCCCCCGTGACCTCACACAAGCTGACCCGGACCGACCTGGTCAAATACGCCGGAGCCTCGGGTGACTTCAACCCCATGCACCACGACGAGGTGGCGGCCCAGGCCGCCGGCCAGCCCAGTGTGTTCGGGCACGGCATGTTCTCCATGGGCCTGCTGGCCTCGGCGCTGACGGACTTCGTCGGCGTGGGGAACGTGACGCGGTATCAGGTCCGCTTCGCCCGCCAGACCTGGCCCGACGAAGTGCTCTCCTCCAAGATCGTGATCACCGGAAAGCGGGAGGAGGGCGGCCAGCAATTGGTCGACCTCTCGGTCACTCTGTCCAACGGCGATGGCGAGGACAAGCTGATCGGCGAGGCCACGGCGGCCGTACCGGGGTAGGGCCGCGCCTGGCTGGTGCGGGCCAGGGGCGTGTTGGCTATCTTGAGGTCCATAGACGTGACGAAAGGAAGCCCATCATGAGCGCTGAGGTCTTGGAGCAGGCATTCGCATCGACGGGCAGCGTGCTGGCCGGGGTCACCGCGAAGCAAATGGACGACTCCACCCCGTGCGCATCGTGGCCGGTGAGGGCCCTGGTCAACCACATTGTGGGCGGAACGCACTTCTTCGCGGCGTCGGCGACCCAGGGCGAGGAGCCCCCGGCCGGGGATCCGCCCGACTTCACGAACGGTGACTTCGTCGCCGCGTTCAAGGACGGGGCCGCGCAGGCCGTCAGCGCCTTTGCGGCCGACGGCACCATGGAGAAGATGATCAAGCTCTCCTTTGCCGAATTGCCGGGCAGCCAATTCGTGTTCATTGCAGCCCTGGACACCTTCACCCACGGGTGGGACCTGGCCAAGGCCACCGGTCAGTCGACGGATCTCAATCCCGAACTGGCCGGCCAACTCCTTGAAGTGGCCCGCATGTCGATTCCCGACGCCTTCCGGGGGCCCGACGGCCAGGCTCCGTTCGGGCCCAAGGTCGAGATGGGTGCCTCGGCCTGCCCGGCTGACGAGCTGGCCGCCTTCTTGGGGCGTCAGCCTTAGCCCGAAGTTCGCCCGTTCACCCCTGCGGCCTGGCCGCGCCGGCGGCGGGAGTGAGAGGCGCGGCCCGGACCCACGATCGCACCGCGGCGATGACGGGCGCCTGGGTGAAGCAGCCAGGCTCAGGAGGGGTCGAAGCGTACCGGGAGGCGAGCTGGACCCCAGATCCCGAACGTGGCGGGCTTCCACTCAATGGATCCGCGGGCGGCCAATTTCGGCATGCGCTGGGCCAGAAGAGGAAGTGCCTCTTGCAGCTCCGCCCGGGCCAATGCGGCACCCATGCAGAAATGGATGCCCGAGCCGAAGGTCATATGCGCGGTGACCCGTTCGGTGGTGATATCGAACTGGTTGGGAAGGGTCCATACCTCGGGGTCCCGATTGGCGCCGGCCAGGGCGGTCGAGACGATGGTCCCCTGCGGGAACAGAATGTCGCGATAGACGATGTCTTCCGAGGCGAAGCGCGCGGTCGCCCGCACGGCGCCCAGGAAGCGCATCGACTCCTCGACGGCACGAGGCGCCAGTTCGGGCTGCTCGGCCAACAGCGCCCACTGGTCGGGGTGATCGCAGAAGAGTGCCACGCAGCAGCCCAGCTGATTGCGGGTGGTGTCCGTGCCGGCCATGAGCACGGCTTCGGCCAGCATGGCCATCTCTTCGGTGGAGAGGCGGTCACCACCCTCCTCAATGGCAATCAGGTCACTGAGGAGATCGTGGCGAGGGTCTGTGCGGCGTTCGGCGATCATGGCGCTGACGTAGTCGGTCAGCTCAGCGGCCGCCCGCTCAATGAGGGGAAGGTCTTCGACCAGGTTGCCGTTGAAGATGCGGAAGATGTCGGTCGCCCAGGCCGAGAAGAGCTTCCAATCCTCGGGAGGTGCACCGAGGAGTTCGCAGATGATGGGGATGGGGTAGGGCTCGCAGATGTCGGCGACGAACTCGCACTGACCCTCAGGCGCCACCCGGTCGATCAGGTCTCCGACCACGGCACGCATGGTCGGGCGCAAGCGATTGGCCGAGGCCGGGGTGAAGGCCGGTGCGACCAGCCGACGTAGCCGGGTGTGCTCATCGCCCTCCATGGAGAGTATCGATTTGCGACGCCGGCCGGCATATCCCGACTCGGGGAGGCCGGACAACTGGGGAAGTATCGACAGGGCGGAGTGGAAGCGCCTGTCGCGCAAGATGGCCGTCACGTCCTCCAGGCGCATCACCGAGTACCCCATCTCGGACTTGGCGAGCCAGTGCTGCGACCGGGCAGCCTCAATGGCGGCAATGGCATCGAGCCGTTCCATGCCGGTGGTGTTGAGGAGGGGAAGCTCGAGCTCATGGACCAGTTGTGCGGTCATCCGTTACCCATCCTCTCTGCGGCATGGCGATGGTGTCGAGGATAGTGAGCCGTCTTCGTGCACCCGAAATCGCTCTTTCCTCATCAGTGGGCGCCCGGTTTCTCCTTCCAGGTGCCCTTCAGGGCGGGGTGCTGCTTGGCCAGGACGGGGAGGAGCAAGGAATTGGGAAGCAGATGCGCGAGGAGCGCGCCGATCCGGTTGGCCGAACCTGGGATCACTACCGGGCGCCCGGCCGACAGGGCATCCACGGCCGCCTTGGCCACCTGCGCCGGCGGGACCCACATGAACTTCGGCAGAGATTCACCGGCTTCCTGATCGGTGAGCCCGGACACCTCGGCAAATCCGGTCTCGACGGGACCGGGGCACAGCGTGGTCACCGTGACGCCGGTGCCCTTGAGCTCGACACCCAATGCTCTGCCGTAGGAGAGGACGAAGGCTTTCGAAGCGCCGTAGACGGCCTGACCCGGGAGGGGTTGGAAGGCGGCAGTGGAAGCGGTGTTGAGGATGGCACCGCGGTGGCGGGACACCATGCCGGCAACGAACAACGTGCACAGATCCACCACGGCTTCGACGTTGGTGCGCACCATCGACAACTCGGTGTCACGGGCACCCTTGTGCACTGCTCCCATAGTGGAGAAGCCGGCGTTGTTGACCAGGATGTCGACTGTGAGTTGCCGCCTTTCAATTTCGCCAGGGATCTCGGCGCGCGAAGTGGCGTCCGTGAGGTCGGCGGCAATGACCTCGGTACGCACGTGGTGCGTCTGGGACAACTCATCGGCCAACTCCTTGAGGCGGTCCTCGCGACGAGCCACCAGCGTGACCCCGTGGCCACGCCTGGCCAGCTCGCGAGCTATGTCGGCGCCGATGCCCGACGAAGATCCGGTCACCACAGCGGTGGTGTTCTCTTTGGGAGTGGGGAGTGCCATGGGAAGAGAGTAGGCCGCTCAAAAGAGCAGCGTCGCCTCGCGGTGGTCAACCAGTCACAGGACTACAGGTGAAGATTGTGTGTCGGAACGTCCGTCAGGCTGGGCTTTCGCGAACATCCTGTTCACGTGGGGTTCACACTCGGGTCAAAGGGGCAGATACTGGAACCATTGCGGCAACGGGTTACGTGCCCGTTGCCCCGAGTTGAAAGGAGCTGGCGATGCCATCGACGAGCTCTACCGAGGAGGGCGATCCGCCGGGTTGAATCTGCGTCACCGGTGTCGGGATCGGTGACGCCGCAGAGCAGCTCATTCGGCACGATGCCCGGCGTCTGTCTGTGGTCGCACTTGCGCCGGTGCGTGTGCCGGCCGGCCGACAAGGCGGCCCCCGCACCAACAACGCCGCAGGTTGGAGCCGAGTGACTTGCCAACAAGATTCACTACACAACGAGCAGCGGGCCGGCCTTGTGGCCGGTCCTGCTCGCGTCAGGAGCCCAATTGGCTGGTGGGGGAGTGGCGGACCGTGAGAGGTCATGAGCATGACTGGTCAACCGCCGGGAAGGGGTTCTCGGTGCGTCTGCCCATGTTCCCGCTTTCGACCGTCCTCTTTCCTCACGCGCAGTGCCCACTGCATGTCTTCGAGCCCCGCTACAAGGCCATGACAACGGAGTGCCTGGCCGGTGACTCGCGTTTCGGGATTGTCCTGATCGCCCGCGGCTCCGAGGTGGGCGGAGGGGACGACCGGGTGGCGATCGGCACGCGAGCCGTCATCGGGCGGACGGCCACGCTGGACGATGGCCGGTGGTTGCTCCTGGTCCGGGGTGAGGTGCGCATCAGGGTGGATGAGTGGATGGAAGACGATCCCTACCCCATGGCCATGGTGGAGGAGTGGCCGTCACCAGACGAGCACGTGGACAAGGCGTTGCTGCACGAGGTCACCCAGTGCGTGCGCCGCACCAGGGGATTGTTGGCAGAGAGCGGTCAGATCGCAGCACTTTCGGCCGACACGAAGTTCGACCCTGACGACGACATCGCCTGTTGGCAGCTCTGCGCTGAAGCACCCCTGAACGCTTTCGACGCCCAGCGCCTCCTCGCGGTGCCCAGCACCGCCACCCGCCTGGAACTCCTGCTCGAGCTCACCGAGGCAGTTGAACAGGACCTCCATCGGATGCTCGAGTCGAGCTGACCGGAACTGACCGGCCCGGAACTATTGACAGTAACTATGCCAAATAGTTAGGCTGGGTCCCGTGCCGACGGGGACACTGGCAACGCGGGAAGCAGATGGGCGGAATCTGCGTCGCCTCCACTCACGTGACCGAGCGGTTGACGCGGTGCTCGATCTCATTGCCGAGGGTGTGCCTTCGCCCACGGCGCAGCAGATCGCCGATCGCTCGGGAATCTCCATCCGCACCGTCTTCCGCCTGACCGAGGACGTGGAGTCGCTTCATGCGGCGGCGGTGCAGCACCAGGTGGATCGGATCGCACCCCTCTTCGTGCCTCTTCCCACAGAGGGCTCGACTGATGAACGCATTCGGGCCTTGGTGGCAAATCGTGCGGTCATTTACGAGGCCATCGCGCCGGTCCGACGGATCGCGGAACGGCTGGCGCCGGGCTCTCCGGGGATAGCCAGGGGTCTGGAGTACAACCATCGGTTCTTGCGATCCCAGGTGGCGGAGGTTTTCGACACCGAGTTGTCCCAGATGAAGAGGCCACTCGCCCGCGACGCCCTTGACGCGGCTGACGTGGCGAGTAGTTGGGAGACATGGGACCAATTGCGCCGTGTGAGAAAGCTCTCGGTGGAGGAGTCGGCCCGGGTCGTACGACTGCTTCTCTTTGGCGCCCTGCCCGCCACGACGCTCTCCGACCACCCATAGGCCGAACCCCGATTTCTCAATTCCAAGAAAGCAGGAGATCATCGATGGCCATCACCCCAACCAAGGAGCAGTTCCAGGCGTTCTCCCACGCCTCGAGACGCGGCGAGGTGGTGATGCTCAATCTGCTCCATTTCTCCGGACCCGACGGTAACGGCTCGGGGGAGCGTTCGGGCCAGGGCGCCTACCGGGACTACGGCGACCAAGCCGTCAAGATGGTCGAAGCTCGCGGCGGCCGAGTGCTGTGGATGGGCCGCCCCGAACATGTCGTGATCGGCGACTCAGACGGTGACGGATGGGATCTGGTGGTCCTCGTCTCGTATCCCAGCCGCTCCGCCTTCATCGACATGGTGACGTCCCCGCAGTACCAGGAGGCCCACAAGCACCGTGAGCGCGGCTTGGACCGCACAGTGCTCTTGGCTTGTGAGCCACTGACGAACGAACTCGAGTCCCGTGCCTGAGAGTACGAAGACCGGCCGCAACATCCTCTTCATCACGACGGACCAGCAGCGCTTCGACAGTTTGGGTTGCAACGGCGGAACGGTGGCCCGCACCCCGGTCATCGACCGGTTGGCCGCCGAGGGGGTCAACTACCGGCGGGCCTACAACCAGAACACTGTCTGCATGCCGGCTCGTTCGACCATGTTGACAGGTCAGTACGTGCGCACGCACGGCGTGGTGGCCAATGGGATCGCCCTGCCCACTGACGCGCCTTCGGTGGCGTCGTATCTGGCCGAGCAGGCGGGCTACCGCACCGCCCTTCTCGGGAAGGCGCATTTTGAGCCAGCGTTCGACCCGCAGCTGCAGTTCGAGGAGAACGCCAGGGTGGCTCGCGGCGACACCGGTCCGTGGCGGGGCTTCGAGCGTTCCGAACAAGCCATGCATGCCGCCGCCTGGGGTAAAACGCCCATCGCGCACTACGGGCGCTGGTTGGCCGAACACCATCCCGAGCACCTGCACAGTTTCGCCGGCCTGCTCCAAGCCGAACCGGGGGGCGACACCTCGGCGCCGGAGACGAAGAACAACCCGATACCACGGGAGTGGTATCACACCGACTGGGTGGCGGACCTGGCGGTTGAGTGGCTGGACTCGCTCGGCCAGGACGATCCTTGGTTCTGCTGGATGTCGTTCCCTGACCCCCACCATCCCTGGGACCCACCGGCGTCCGAGCTGCCGCGGGTCCCATGGCAGGAGCTGGCGTTGCCGCCGGGCCACCCGGGTTCCGACGACGAGATTCGGGCCGTGTTGGCCCGCAAGCCCGCGCACTGGCTGGCCTACTGGGAAGGACGCTTCCCCAATATGGAGGGAGGACCGGCCGCGTTCGTGCCCTCCCAGCTCACTCACGATCAGATCCGAGAGGTCAACGCCAAGGTTCATGTCATGAACGAACTGATCGATGAGGCCTGCGGCAGGGTTCTGGCCGCGGTGGCCGCCCGTTCATGGTTGGCCGACACAGACGTCATCTTCACCACTGACCACGGCGAGATGCAGGGTGATTTCGGTCTCCTCTACAAGGGCCCCTATCACACCGACGCGCTGATGCGGCTGCCTTTCATCTGGCGCCCGGCCCCGTCGGCGGGGATCGCACCGACTGTGGTCAACGACCCGGTGGGGCAGGTCGATCTGGCTCCCACCTTCTGCGCCATCGCCGGAATTGAGCCGGCTGACTGGATGCAGGGGCACGCGCTCCCGACGTCTGATGGGGAGGCCGGTCGGGTGCGCATGCTCTGCGAGTGGGACAGCCAATTCCCGGGCTACGGCATGCACTTGCGCTCCATCTACCGGGACGGCTGGCTCTGCACGGTCTACGAGCCTTCAACGGCCGGCCAACCCAATGGGTTGGAGGAGGTCTGGGGCGACGGAGTGCTGACCCCCTGCCCGGTGGTCTACGAGCAGACCGAGACCGGTCCGGGTGGGATCGGCATGGCGACCGGTGAGCTCTACAACGTGGATGATGACCCGTACCAGTTCGACAACCAGTGGGACGACGAGGCGCGGCGGGCCCTGCGCGACGACCTGGTGGCGGACCTCTACGACAATCTGCCCACTGATGTGCGCAGCCTCAAGGTGGTGGCTCCGGCCTGAGGGAGCTCCACCGCTCCTGAGGTGGCCCGGAGTGGCCAGCCGAGGCAGATACGCTCGTGGAGCATGCCGGGTCCGCTCGTGGGGGGTCGCCGCCACACCCTGAGCGAATGCGTGTTGCGATTCCGGCTGGTCCTGGTCCGCCTGTGGCCTGACCTGTTGGTCGTGGCGCTCTACACGGGAATGGCCGTCTTCGCGTACTGGGATCTGTGGACCGCGCACGGCGCCGCCGTGCCAGCCGCCGGCGGCCCCGACCCGGCGCTCAACGTCTGGTTTCTCACCTAAACGCCCTACGCGGTGCTCCACGGGCACAGCTTGCTCTTCACGACCATGGCGAACGCACCCTGGAGCGTCAACCTCATTTCAAATACCGGAGAACAGGCCGCGGGTCTGCTGGGAGCGCCGATCACGCTGTTGTTCGGGCCGGTGACCACGTATGTGGCACTGCTCACCTTCGCGTTCAGCTCATCGGCCACAGCGGCATACGTACTCCTGCGCCGGTGGACCAGGTGGCGCCTTGCTGCCTTCATCGGAGGGGCCATGTACGGCTTCTCGCCGTACATGATCGGGCATGGTCAGGCCCACCTCAATTTGGTCCTGGTTCCGGTGCCACCGCTCATCATCTGCGTCCTCGACCAACTCCTGGTCCGTCGCCGTGGCCGCCCGGAGATCCTCGGACTCCTCCTGGCGGCGCTCGTCGTCGTGCAGTGCTTCATTTCCAGTGAGATCCTCACCATCACCGCCATCGTCTGCGTCATCGGCCTCGTGACGGCCGCGGTGTTGGCGCCGGCCAGCATCGTCCCTTCCCTGGGGCCCCTTGTGCGTTGCGGTTCGGTCATGTTTGTCGCGTTGCTCGCCCTCCTCGCCTACCCGTTGTGGTTCGGGCTCCACGGTGCCGGTCACATCACCGGTCCCATTCAATTGACGCCCGAGGGTTACCGAGCGGACCTTTCAGCCACCGTGGTGCCTTCGCCACTTCAGGCGATCAGCCCGGCGTGGACCCGTCACCTCAGCGCCGCTTTCGTCAGCGGGGACGAAGGTGAGAACGGGGCGTACCTCGGCTTCCCTCTCCTCATTCTCCTCCTGGTCACCAGCGTGCTCTTGTGGCGACGCCGCTTCATCGTCCGGTGGGCGGCGATTGTGCTGGCGGCATGCTGGTTGCTTTCCCTCGGGTCACGGCTCACCGTCTCTGGCGTCGCCTCGGCGAAACCCACCGGTGGGTTTCCCCTGCCGGAAGCGCTCTTCAACCACATCCCCCTGGTCATGAATCTGTTGCCTCTTCGCTTCACCCTCTTTGTGGGCTTGTTCGCCGGGGTATTGCTGGCGGTGGCTGCCGACGCACTGGCCGCGCCTTCGGCAGAGCACTCGGCAGCGCCATCCTGGCGTCGCTGGATTGCCCTCACGGTCCCGGTGCTTTCCCTTATCCCGCTCATCCCGGCGTTGCCCTACGCCGCGACGACGATTGCAACCCCGGCGTACTTCACCAGCTCCGCTGTCGACGCCGTGCCGCCGGACTCCACCGTTCTGCTCTATCCCTTCCCGGGATACAGCGTCGACAACGCGGCGCCGATGATCTGGCAGGCGGACTCCTTCCTGCGCTTCAGGATCGTCGGCGGTTACTTCCAGGTACCCAAGGACGATGGGCGGGTGACGGCCGGGCGGACGACAGCAACCTCTGACGCGCTCAACAACGTGTATCACGGTCTCCCGGTGCCCCGCAGCCCCGCAGAGCGAAGGGTCGTCCGGGCCCAGCTGGCCTCCTGGCATGTGACGGTGGTCCTGGCCGATCCGAGCGGTCCGGCCGGGCGGCGGGGAGTGTCGTTCCTGGCGTGGCTCGTGGGACGGCCCCCGGTCCTTGCCCACGGTGTGGCGGCCTGGTACCGCACCGGGTTCCCGTCCTAGGAATTCTCATTCGGTGGTAGCGCTCACCACCAGCCGGCGACGGCGCCCCTAGTCCAGACCAGGCAGCACGGCTTCGAGGAAGCGGGCCGGGGCCTCGACCATCGGGTAATGGCCCACCCCGGCGAGCCGCACCACGGTGGCGTCGGGACGGGCCGCCACCAAGGTATCGACCATGGTGGGGATGGCGATCGGGTCATCGAGCCCCCAGACGACGTGGAGGGGGGACGGGGCGGTCTCAATGGCGCCTGTAAAGCGACGCTCGTTCTGGCGGCGCTCCTCTATGTATCGGATGAGCCGGGTCAGGACCAGATGGCCGTCGTCATGCAGGATCTGTTCCACGGTGGGTGGGAGGGGGTCTTCAGGCCATCCCTCGGGAGGCCACGTCACGTCGGGGCTGAACGTGTCGCGCAGGCTCTGAGTGAGTGAAGCGGCGTCCACCGGAATCCCAGCGGGCAATGTCTCGTCGGGCAGGCTGAGGAGGAGTTGTTGGCCGGCGGTGAGGTGGGCTTGCTCTATGTAGATGCTGCCATTGGTGACGACGCGACGGGTCACCTCCACCGGCCAGGTCCCGTCCTGACAGCGGGCCAGGAGCTCACCACCGACGGTGTCTCCCATGTCATGGGTCAGCAGCGCCACCCTTGAGAGGCCCAGCTCGGACACGAAGGCGACGACAAGGTCGGCCTGCAGGGCCATGGTGTAGCGCACGTCGGGCTTGGCCGAGAGCCCGTAACCAAGCCCGTCCAACAGGAGGACCCTTCGTCCGGCCCGCAACCCGTCGAGGACGGCCGCGTAGTCAAAGGACGAGGTTGGGAAGCCATGAAGGACCAACAGGGGTTGGTGCACCTCTGGACCGATTGACGGTGCGTCAACGGTGAATAATCGATGACCACCGAGCTGACGGTATGTGCCGATGGATTCCCATCCGGCGCTGGTGACGATCGTCATGTGCCGGACAACTTGCTCACGACCGGACCCAGGTCCTGCCAGCTGTCGGATTCAATCGACCAGTAGGAGATCCCATATTCTTCCCGGCGCCACTGCAACTCCTCGACCATTTCGTCGAGCGTGCCCAGGAGGGCGAGTGGTATGTGCCGAGCCTCCTCCGGGCTGATGCCGAAGTGGGGCGCCATGGCCTCGGCAATGCCTCCGGCATCATCGGTGATCATGACGAAGCCGATGAGCGCATTGAGTTCAAGGTCTCCGAATCGGGCCCCGGCGGCTTCTCTCACCCAGGCCACCTTCTCCCGGGTGCGCTCGGGCGATGCGTTGGGTGCCGTCTCGGGACCTCCGGTCCCCTCCCGCAAGTTCACATTGATGCTGACGATGTCTGCGTGCTTGGCGGCGAAGGACAGGACGCGCCGGCCGCCGCCGCCGATGATCAAGGGGGGACCGGGTTGCTGCACGGGGCGGGGCAGCAGCGTGTGCTCGTGCACCTGGTAGCAGGTCCCGTCGAAGGAGAACGGCCCGTCGGTGCGCAGCAGTCCCTGCACGACCTGCACTGCTTCTTCGAATCGCCCCACCCTGACCCTCGGGGAGTCATAGGTCAGCCCGGCCTGCTCGTAGTCGGTCTTCATCCAGCCCGCACCGAGGCTGAGCTCGAAGCGGCCCTCGCTGAGCACATCGAGAGTGGCAGCTTCCTTGGCCAGGACCAAGGGATGCCGGTAGTCGTTGCCGAACACGAGCGAACCCATGCGCAGAGTCGTCGTCGCCGCGGCCGCCGCGGCCAAGGCGGGCACCGGTGCTAGCTGGTCGCCGAAGTGGTCGGGCATGAGGAGGGTCGCGAAGCCGAGGTCCTCGGCCCGGCGGGCCTGGTCAGCCCACGACCGGGCCGAGTTCTCAGGCGCGTTGCCCAGTTGGGCGGCGAATCGGAACTTTCGGTCATGTGTCATGGCGCAATGGTGCCTCATGGACGGAGTGCTGCGCCGGTCCTTCGCCGAGAGCCGGTGTCTTTTTGATCAGGACGCGACCTTGGACAGCCGCAGGGTCTCCACGGTGACACTCGCTCCTGCCCCGACGTGCATCCGGAAGGACATGAGCGAATCTTGATCTGCCCTCAGCGTCAGGACGGCCACACGGTGTCGTAGCGCTGCGCCCGATCGGCGCAAGGGCGTGGTGGCGGTGCGCACACCGGTCAGGTTGATGGGCGCCGCGGTGGAGATGACTGTGGCGCCGTCGGTCGGGTGGCTCAGGGTCAGCCAATTGGAGACGACGGGCCGTTGCTGCATCGTGGCCAACAAGGTCGCCGCGCTCGGACCCGTGCCGGCGGCCACGACGTCATAGGTGAGCGTGGCCTGGTAGGTCCCCGGGCCCACGTCGACCAGAGGGATCGGTGCGAACGTCATCGACCGCCCAGGGCCCGCCCACGGTGCGCCCAGGTTGGTGCCTGGCCAGGCCAGCGTCGTTTGCGGGAGCTCACGATCCGGTCCCAAAGCCACGATGAGGCCGGCCAGCAAGGACAGGGCGACGATGACGCCGAGCCAGCGACGGCGAGCGAAAGGACCGTCTCGGGTCAAGCGGACGGCCACAAGGGCGAGTGATCCCAGGATGATGAGCTCGACGAGAAGGTGGGTCCAGGTGGAGGCCAGATGGATCCCGGGGGACAAGAAGGCGGGGAGGGTCTGGCTGAGGCCGGGCCACCATCCCGGGTACAGGGTGGGGTCCCACGGCGCGAACGGTGCGAACGTCTCGTTGAAGAACATGTGATGGCCCAGCAGGATCGGCACCCCCTGAAGCGTCCACATCACGGCGAGAGCGGAACCCAGGGCAATTGTCCGGACCCGGCACCTATCGATCTGGGCCAGGGCGAACGGCACCCAGGCCAACAGCATCGGGGTCAAGGTCCACTCGAAGCGACCGGCCAGGGCCACACCGCCGAAAGGGACGTTGGTGGTGTACGTGCCGTTTATGGCCAGCAAGCTGAACACGCCGATGATGGCGGTCGTCGATGCGATGGGAATGCTCCGCCTGGAAAACGACAGCCCGATGATCCCGATGATGACGGTGGGGATCTGCACGAAGAGGCCCTGGTGACGGTCGAAGAGGAGGGCCAACGTGTTGGAAAGGCTGCTCAGGTCGAAGGTCGGATTGGGTTGGGGCAACCCCACGGGGTTGGAGAAGAAGAATTCGTTGTACGCCAGGAGGAGCGCCCACGAGGCGATGACCACAAGGGCCGTGATGATCACCATCCGACGCATACCGACATGTCGGCGGGCCACGGCCGCGAGGGCGACTAGTACGAAGACAGCGGGTACCAAATTCTTGACCTGCAGCCAGGGTGCGAATCCCAACGTGAGGGCAATGACGGCGGCGTTCGCGGTGGGCAGCCGCGTGTGGCGCTCAATGAAGGCCAGCTCCACCAGTGCCACCGCGAGCAGGGCGCCGCTGATCAGATCGGGATACACCTGTGTGGCCGCCAACCACATGGCCGGAGGCGCCAGGGCCAGCGCGCCCACCACCTGGCCGCGGTTGCTGAGGTCGGCCAGATGCGACGCGCGCTGGTGCAGCCACACGAAGGCCAGCGCGTTGGCGCTGAAGAAGCCCACCATGGCCATGGGTATCGATCCGATGGCGATGAAGGGACTGAGGAGCAAGGGGAGCCCGATGCCATGAGCGAAGATGGAGCCGTGGGGTCCGGGGAACGTCTGCACGATTCCGTGGTTCGCCACCGAGGCGTTGGCCGGCCAGGTGTAGAGGGAGTGGGTGAGGAAGTCCTTCTGGTAGTAGGGGAGTGGATGAAGGCTGAGGTGGCTCAACCCTTGACCGGCGATCAGGTAGTGCACCTGGTCACCGACGAAGGTGCTTCCCTGGGAACGTAGGAGAAACCAGGTGACGATCTGGCCCGCCACGAGAAGGAAGCTGGCCCCGACCACGCGCACTGTTCGTGGCCGCCACAGGGTGGCGGCGATGTCGCTCACGGGTGCTCAGTCGCAGCAGGAGTCACGCCAACCGCAGGTGGGGCAGCGAAAATGGGCATGTTCGGGTCGGAGGTCTCCAGCACAGAGCGGACAGTTAGGAAAGGTGCCCAAGGGTGAGCGCGTGCATGCCGACTCGGTGGCCTCGAGAGCGCCTTGTTCTGACATCCAGGCGAGGGTAGTGCCCGCTCGCCTCGCAACGGCGAATGGGGGCTCCTGGGGTGGGGGCGCGGTCGTTGCGCCGACCCACTCAACCCGAGGATGGTTCTCCGGAAACTAAACCGTTCTGTTTAGAATCGGCGATGAAACTGTCGGGGCTCGCGCTTGGCCACGTGAACGCTCCTGAGTGGAATCCGTCCACCTTCTCGTCACCGGCTCCACCGGTTCGGGACCACGACCGCGGGAAGGTTAGAAGAAGCTGAATTTCGGCACGCCAGAATCGATGCCCTTGAACAGCTCACCCTTGGCATCAATCAACTCCTGAGGTGTCCACGCCGAGTCACGCGTCACCTGGCCCACCGGCTGGAAGGCGCTCATGGCGTAGACGTTGCCACCGAAGACCACGAAGATCTGTCCATTGACATCGGCCGACTCCGGGGCGGCCAGGAAGGCCACCAGATTGGCGATGTTCTTGGGGTCCCAGGCGTCAAACGCCCCATCATCTCCCGCCTTTGCCATCTCACCGAAGAGGTTCTCGGTCATGCGGGTTCGGGCGCGGGGTGCGATGGCGTTGGCGGTGACCCCGTAGCGGCCGAGCTCGCGGGCCAGGATCCAGGTGAGGGCGGCGATACCGGCCTTGGCGGCGCCGTAGTTGGCCTGTCCGGCATTGCCGAAGAGACCGGCCTCAGATGACGTGTTGATGATGCGGCCGGTGACTTCTTCTCCGGCCTTGGCCCGATTGCGCCAGTAGACCGCGGCGTGATGCGTGGGGGCGAAGTGGCCCTTCAGATGGACGCGGATGACGTCGTCCCAGTCCGACTCGTCCATGTTGAACGACATCTTGTCCCGCAGGATTCCCGCGTTGTTGACCAGGATGTCGAGCGCCCCAAAGGTGTCGATGGCCTGTGTGACGACATTCCTGCCCCCTTCCCACGAGCTGATGTCATCGCCGTTGACCGCGGCTTCGCCCCCGTTCTTCTTGATGAGTGAGACCACCTCGTCGGCCGGATGCGCATCCGCCCCGCCCTCGCCATGCAACCCGGCACCGACATCGTTGACAATGACCTTGGCACCCTCGCTGGCCAGAAGGAGTGCCTCCTCGCGTCCGATGCCTCTTCCTGCGCCGGTGACGATGGCCACCTTGCCGTCGAGCAGTCCCATGATTGCCTCCCTTGTGAATGAATCTGGTGTGAATGTGTGTTGTGGCGGTCGGTTCGGGTCAATCCGGGACCGGCAACGGCGCGACCTATGGTGAGCACGCGGAGCACGCAGCTTGGTCGATACCGATGCTCATGGGCAAAACCGGGGCAGGGCCTCCAACGTGACCTCGGCAATGAGGACTGCAGTCTCCTGCCGCGACCGAGCCGGGCCGAACCGGGACTCCAGGCTGACGATCTCCATTCCCGGGAGTTGTCCGTCGAGGAATTCCGGGTCGGCGGCACCGACGATGCAGAGCACCGGGCAGTGCCCGCGGGCCAGCGCGAGTACCCCCCCTGGGACCTTGCCGTGGAAGGAGGGAGGGTCCAGGTGGCCTTCTCCGGTAACCACCACATCGCACTTCCCAATGCGTTCGGACAATCCCACCAGGTCGGCAATGAGGTTGAACCCGGGTTGGATCCGGGCCCCGAGGGCGGCCAGGCCCCCGGCCAGCCCGCCGGCGGCCCCGGCGCCAGGCAGGGCGTCGACGTCGAAGTCGAACTGGTCCCGGTAGCGCTGGGCCAGGGCAACGAGGCGCCGGCTCAGCTGAGCCACTTGGTCCGGGGAGGCGCCCTTCTGGGGACCGAACAGTACCGCTGCGTCCGCGAAGGAGGTGGTCACATCGCAGGCCACCACCAGATCCACACCGTCGAGGCCGCCCCCGGCCATGACCGCATCGATGGCGCCGAGCCCACCGTCGGTGGTGGCCGAACCCCCGCAGCCGATCACGATGTGCGCCGCACCGGCATCACGAACGGCCAGGAGGAGTTGCCCGACCCCAGTGGTGTCGGCTCGGAGGGGCTCGTCCCCACGAGGATTCGGTAGGAGCGAGCGGCCAGCAACCTTGGAAATCTCGACCACGGCCGTGGGGCCACCTCCGCCAAGCTCGGCCAGCATGCGCCACTCGGCCGGGACCATCTCGCCCAGTGGGCCAGATACCAGGGTCAGGTGGGAGATGCCGCCCAGCACATCCAAGAGGCCCTCCCCGCCGTCGGACATCGGCACCTCGTCCGCAGTCCAGCCCACATGACGGGCCGCTCCGGCCACCGCTGCCGCCACGCCGCCGGCGGAGAGCGTGTCCCGAAACTTGTCTGGGGCAGCAACCAGGTGAGGCACGGAAGTCGAAACTACCTGGTCCTTCACACTACGTTGAGGGGGGTGCCAACAGTGAAAGGTGCGCTCCGACGTGCGCGCGGTGCGCCCCTCCCACTTCCGGGCGTCCAGAACTGGCGCGCCCTCTCAGGACTGTCGGCCCAGCAGGTGCTCGATATCGTCTACGAGCTGATCCTGGCCCGAGAGCCCGATCCGACCGGGACGCAGAGCTACCTGGGTGGATTGGGGACCGGCGCCATCACCCCACAGGAGTTGGCCGGATGGGCCGTGGCTTCGGGTGAATGGTGGTCGGTCACCCCTTACTCAGGGTTGGGGCAGTCACTGCACTTCAGCCGGATGATGTTTGTCCGCTCGCTCCCGGCAGGAAAGCACATCCTGGACCTGGGGGGGACCGCGCTGGGCAATGCCACCGGCGCACTGGTTCTCATGGGCTATCCCTACGAATTCGAGGACCTGGTGGTGGTGGACCTGCCGTCGGAGGAGCGTAACGAGCTTTACCAGGAGGCCACGGCCCATGAGGTCACCCAGACCAAGCTCGGTCCGGTGCGCTACCGGTACCACTCCATGGTCGACCTTTCCGACTACGCCGATGCTTCGGTGGACTTGGTCTACAGCGGGCAGAGCATTGAGCACGTCCCGCTCGATATGGCCGACACCGTGCTGGCCGAGGTGCATCGGGTGCTCAAGCCAGGTGGACACCTGGGGATCGATACGCCCAATGCCCGGGTGACCCGCCTGCAACAGGACGCATTCATCGACCCCGACCACGAGCACGAGTACACCCACGGTGAGCTGAGCGAAAAGCTGCAGCGCGCCGGCTTCGAGGTGGTGGACGCCAAGGGGCTCAACTACGCCGGGCCCAGCCTGGCGGCCGGTCATTTCGACGTCGACCAGATTGCCACCGCCCGTGGCCTGTTCACCGAGATTGAGGACTGCTACCTGCTGGCCTACGTGTGCCGGGTGCCCCACTAGCAAAGGGCCGGGACCCTCGCGGCGTCAGCACATCCGGTGGCAGTCGGGCCGACGTGGTTACCCTATGAAAAGCAGGGAACTACCCAGGCCTCATGCGGGCCGATCAGGACGACAGCTATGGCCATGAAGCCGGCAAGCGTGTAGCCATTTCCCCCTGCTGAGGAGGATTGACGCGATGTGGACACCTCCTCCGGTCATGCTACGGCCGCTGGGTGTCAGTGAGCGCATTGATGCCGCCTTCAAGATTTGGACCAAGAATTTCCTGGCCATGGCCAAAGCGATGCTGGTCATCGGGATCCCTGCAGGTGTCATTGAAGGAATCGTGGCGCTGTCCGTCCAGTCGAATTCGACGACAACGACGACCCCATTTGGGTCGCCGACGACGACCACATCGGCCTCGCACAGCGCAGCTGTCCTCGGGGCGACGGCGGTGAATTTGGTCATTGGTGTCTTCGTCGGAGCCCTGGCCATCACGACCCTTTACGGCATAATCGGCAATGCGTATCTGGGTCAGCCGGTGGTGTGGCGCGATGCTCTGCGCAAGGGTGTCCGCCGGATATGGAGCGCAATTTGGATCTCCATTCTCATTGGCCTGGTCTCCCTTCTCCCGATCGCGGTCGTCGTGGCGGTGGTCGCCATCCTCGCAACATCCGGAGCTCACGTCGCTGCGGTCGTCTCGGGCGTTGTGCTCGGGCTTTCGGCCCTGGTGCTGATCGTCTGGTTCGTCGTATCGGCCCATCTGGCCACCCCGGTGATGATGTTGGAAGACGTGCGGGGAGCCGCAGCGATCCGGCGCGCTCTTCGCCTTGTGCGGGGATCGTGGTGGTCGGTTTTCGGCACGCTGTTTCTCATGGGGCTGATCACCGGGGTCGCTTCCAGCATCCTCGGCGCGATCTTCGTTGCCGTTGTTCTGGCCTTTCAAGGCGGACACGTCGCGACCGACATCGCGAATTTTGTCCTGCGAACGGTCACCCTTGTTGTCTTCACGCCCCTCTCCGCATCACTGGCCGTTGTCATCACCATTGACATGCGGGTTCGGAAGGAGGGCTTTGATATTCAGTATTTGGCCGCCGCGATGGGCACCGTTCCCGGCATTGATGCCCTTTCGTTCCTGAAGCCGCCAGTCGTCCCGGGTCCCGGAGGTTCCTATGGGCCACCAGGCACTCTTGGCCCGCCTGGCCAGCCCCCTCCAGTTGGACCGCCTCCCGGGTACGCACTTCCGCCCGGGTACCGACCGCCACTTCCACCGCCAGTCCCGCCACCTGTCCCACCTCCGCCAAGCGTCGAACCACCAACACCGCCCCCGCCGGCCTGAGTCGTCGTGCCATCAGGTTCGAACTTTTCCGACTTGGCCCGCCAGCAGGTGCACCAGATCCTTTCGCACCCTCCCTACACCGCGGCGAAGAACTCGACTCCTCGGCCGTTGGCCGGCCTCCTCCACGCCATCGGTCGGGGACTGGAGATCGCCTTCGGACCATTGGTCCGTTGGGTCAGCCACCACCTCTTAGCGGCCGTCGGCTCGGGCTTCACGCAAGTTTTCGGCAGCTGGGCCCCCGTCATCGGAATGACTCTCACCGTCGCGGTCGGCGTGGCGCTGGCCATCCTCCTCGTGCACCGACGCTCGCGGATCGCCCATCGTGGGGAACGTGAAGAATCAGTCAAACTGGCCATTGATCCGGCTGATTTGGAGGCACGGGCTGATCGCTTGGCCTTGGACGGAGATTACGCCGCATCATTCAGATTGAGATTTGAGGCGGGTCTGATACGCCTCGAATCCCTCGGTCTTATTGCGGGCCAGCGCACCCGCACCGATGCGGAGCTGACCGACCGCATTGGTTCTGCCGCCTTCGATCACCTGGCCCGCCGACACGAGGCGATCACTTTCGCCGCACAACCAGCGAGTGAACGCGATGACGAGCAAGCCAAGTCGGACTGGCCTCACGTTCCCCAGGAAGCCCGGGAGCACCGAGCCATGGCCGAGTCTGGCGCGCCATGATCCCCATTGGCGTCGCACCAGGTGACGAGCGAACAGCCCCGGAGCGGTGGCAGGCGATCCCGCGCCGGTGGCGCGCCTTGCTGCTGGTGAGCGGTGCCATCGTTGCGGTCGACCTTGGGCTCTCGTTTGTAGGAGGGATCGTGGGGAGTACCCCGTCTGGCGACGGGTCCTCTTCATCGTTCGGCACCTCACCGGCCGGCGTGGCGGCTCTGACCCAGCTCCTGGCCGAGCACGGGCACTCCATCGATCGATCGATCCAACCCGTCTCCGAGACTCACCTGGCACCGGGTTCGACTCTCTTCCTGGTGGATCCGTCGGGCTGGACAGATGGTGACACGTCGGCGGTGGCGCTTCTCATAGCCGGTGGTGGCCATGCCGTCCTGGCCGGACGCCCCCCAAGTGACGCGTTGTTGTCGGTCATGTTCGGGAGCAGTCGGCCTCCCCGATGGCAATCAGCCTCAGCAGGCACCACCCGGGCCATCCCGTCCACGAGTGTCGTGGCTGGCGTCTCCCGCGTGACTGGCGGGTCGGTTGGCTCACTTGTCTCGACCGGCTCGACGAAAGTCATCCTGGCCGGGACTGGCGGGCCATTTGCAGTAGCCGGAGGCGATTCCTCATCTGGTGGTCCCTCGAGCGTGTTCATCGCGTCGAGCACCTTCATGACCAACGCCGCGCTAGCCGAACGGGACAACGCGGCCTTCGCCATCAACTTGGCCGGTCCGGCAGCGCAGCCGGTCATTTTCGATGAGTTCGACCACGGATACGGTCGAACCGGTACGGGACTGGCCGGGTTGCCGGAGTGGTGGCGCTGGGGCTTGGCACTGGGCCTGGCTGCCGTCGTCATGTGGATCTTCTCCGCCGCCCGTCGTTTTGGGCCGGTGGAGCGGCCGACTCGCCAATTGATCCCCCCGCGGGTGGAATATGCCAATGCGATGGCGACAACTCTCGCTGCCCTCCCCGAGGACCGGCTGGGCCAGATCATTGAGCCACTCCGAACCGAAGCACGTCTCCTGCTCTGTCAACGATCCGGTGTTTGGACCACTGCCGATGATGCAGCGGTGCTGGCCGCAGCGCATGCCGCCCTCGTGCCCGAGTTCGTGACGAACACCGTCCTCGAGAATCAGGCTTCAACCCTCGATGTGATCAGCCTCGGCCGAGCCCTGGCGTGGCTGGAAACCCATACTGGAAGGAGGACATGACGACAGCACCCGACAATGGCGACGTGACCAACCGGATTAGAGCCGGATTGCACACCGAGGTGGCCAAAGTTGTAATCGGACACGGGCAAACTATTGACGCCGTGTTGGCCGCCATCGCCGTGGGCGGCCACCTCCTCCTGGAAGGTCCCCCAGGGGTCGCCAAGTCCCTGCTCGCCGCCGCCGTCGGGCGAGCATGCGGACTCACGGTCCGGAGGGTGCAGTTCACTCCCGATTTGCTTCCTTCTGACCTGACGGGCTCGCTGGCTCTGCGGGCCGGGGAACTGGTCTTCCGCCAAGGTCCGATCTTTGCCAATGTCGTTCTGGCTGACGAGATCAACCGAACTCCGCCCAAGACCCAGGCCGCCCTCCTCGAGGCCATGCAGGAGCGCCAGGTGACGGTGGACGGGACGCCCCATCCGCTGCCCGACCCGTTCGTGGTGCTCGCCACCGTGAATCCGATCGAGTTCGAAGGGACATACCCGTTACCCGAGGCACAGCTCGACCGCTTCCTCATGAAGCTCACCATTGACTATCCATCAGTGGAAGGGGAGGAGGAGCTGCTGCGGCTGCGCCACTCGGGGGTCGCTCCCGCGACGCTGGACGACGTCCTCGTCGTCGGCGATGCGGGATCATTTCACGCGATCCGCGCCGAGGTGGATGCGGTGACGGTGAGCGACCCAATCATTTCCTACGTTGCCAGCGTGGTCCGCAAGACACGCGAATTGCCGAGCGTCTCGCTCGGGGCCAGTCCACGGGCTGCGGTGCACCTCTTGGCTGCGGCCAAGGCCTGGGCCCGGATCTCCGGACGCGCCTACGTGATTCCCGACGACGTCATCTCCCTGGTCCCGGTGGTCCTGCGCCATCGACTGATCCTGACGCCCGAGGCAGAATTGGACCGATTCACCCCAGAACAGGCACTGCAAACTGCACTGACCACTGTGCCCGTGCCTCGCTAGTCCGCGCATGGTGTCAACGACCGGATCTTTTCCCGTGGCCAACCAAGGTGTCCGGCAACGCTCGGGTACCAGACCCTCGCGTTGGACGGCATTCGCACTCGGTGCAGTCGCTCTGGTGACGGTGGTCCTTCATCTTCCCCCCGCAGTCGTGATCGTGCTGTGCGGTCTTGGCGCCGGATGCGTCACGACGGACATGGTCTTGGCATTTCGAACCCGGGTGCGTATCGAATGTGGTGACCTTCCGACAATGGCCAGACACGTGCCTCACCCGTACGGCATCGCCGCAGAGCTCGACGGCGGCCACATCGCCCGTCTCCGCCAACCGTCGCCGCCCGAACTCGGCATTGAACCGGCGGAAACCCAGCGGGACGACCTCGACTGCATTGTGGTCGGCCTCCATCGCGGCGTACATGTTCTGCCGCCGCCCGTCATTCGCATTGGGGGACCTCTGGGCCTGGCCACCTGCGACCACACTGTGGGTAGCCCGGCCACGGTGATGGTCCTGCCCGACCTTCCCCGCGCCCGCCGGCTGGCTGCCCTGCGTCGCCTGAACCGGTCACCCGAGGAGGGGAAGGTCCGGAGTCGCCTGGGCCTCGGTACCGAATTCGAGTCCATTCGCGAGTACTCGGCCGATGACGACATCCGCCAGGTCAACTGGCTGGCCACCGCCCGCATCGGCAGGCCAATGACCAATCAGTATCGGATCGACGACAATCGCGACCTCGTGTGCCTCGTTGACTCGGGCCGCCTCATGGCTTCTCCGGTGGCGGGCAGCACGCGCCTCGACGTCGCTCTCGACGCGTTGGCCGTTCTTGCTGTTGCCGCCGATGAAGCGGGCGATCGCGTGGGTACGGTGGCCTTCGCGGGAGACATTGTGCGCCAGCTTGAACCACGCCGCAGGGGGGCCGACCAGGTGGTCCGTGCCCTTTTTGACCTGGAACCCATTGAGGTCGAGGCTGACTACGACCGGGCTTTCCAAACTGTCGCCGGGCGCAAGCGGTCCCTGATCGCCCTTTTCACTGATCTCGTAGATCCCGCTGCGGCCAGAACGCTTCTTTCGGTCGTGCCCATATTGGTGCGGCACCACGTGATCATGGTGGTGAGCTGTCGAGACCTTGACCTCCAGGACGCCATCACAGAATCACCGGATGGCGTGCGAGATGTGCTGCGGGCGGCGATCGCTCTAGATCTTCTTGTTGCCCGGCGACGCACCTACGCTCTCCTCCGACGCATGGGAGTCGTTGTGGTCGAGGCTGATCCTCAGTCGCTGGGACCAGCGTGTGTGAGCGCCTACACCGGGATCAAGTCGGCAGGACGCTTGTAATTCCTGAACGGAGTACGGGCTCCCCAACTTCCGGCTGGGCCCTCCTGTCAGGGGCACCTCGCAGAACGACCATGGTCCAGAAACCACCAGAGAGGATGATGCCGATTCCGATCGCCGCCGCCGTCGGAAGATCCCAAGGGGTCACGAACCCCTCGGTCAGGCCGGCGACGGTGAGGAAGATCACTACCGCCAGCACAGTGGCGCCCAATTGTGGAACCAGGACAGCCAGAGCGTCAGACCGGGACGAGCGCCCAGGGTCGATCAGAGCCCTGGCAATGACCAGTCCACCGGCGCCCGCCAAAGCGATACACGAAAGTTCGAGCAGCCCGTGGGGGACGACCAGGCGGAGGAACTGGTCAAATCCACCGCCCCTCCACTCAAGGGTGCCGAGCACTCCCAGCAGGGCGCCGTTGTAGGCGACCGAGTAGATCGTCAAGACACCAAAGGTGAAACCGCCCGCGATGGCCAAAATCGAGACCTCAATGTTGTTGACAAAGATAGTGACGGCCAAGCCGCCCCTCGCCGGGACCGATATTCCGTAGAAGCCGCCGTGCGATTTGACTGAGATATGGCTTCCCCCGGGGAGGAGGCCAGAAGCCGAGTGCGGATTGATGAGAGCCCACAGCACCCCGAGGAGGACGGCGCCGGCCATGACTGCGGCGGAGAGTGTCAGGCACCGCCCGCTTGCTCTGATTCGCATCCACATTCCGTGGCCAAGGAACTCGCCGGCGGTTTCCGAACGGCCGGCCCGGGAATAGACAAGCGCGTGAGCCCGAACGACGAGACTTTGGAGGTGCTGTGTCCCGGGCGCCCAAGGGAAGGATCGTCGGGCCAGCGCGAGGTCGGCCGCCGCCACCCGATAGAGCTCACCGAGGCGCATGATCTCGCTCGGCTGGAGGCGCCCTGCGCGCCCTTTGGCCTTCTGCACCAGATCCTCAAGCTCCACCCACGCTTCAGTACGTTCAGCTAGGAAACGCTCTAGTTTCATGTCGTGGACCTCGAGGATCGGTACGTGTCGGCGACGCCGGAGGGTGTGTCCCTCAGTGTTGTACTGGCCGGACTGGGATCTCGCTTCGTCGCGTATCTTATTGATTTTCTCATTCAGATCTCCGTGTTCATCGCCTTCGTCCTCATATTGCGGGCGGCGGACTCGGGAGGGGGGGAGACCTCGAAGTTGGTCACCTCTGGTGCGGTAGCCCTGGTCGCATTCCTGGACTTGTTCGGCTATTTCGTCGTGTGTGAAATGCTCACGTCGGGACGATCAATCGGGAAGCGGGCCGTCGGGCTTCGGGTGGTTCGTGCCGACGGCGGACCCGTGGGCTTCTGGGCTAGCGCTATCCGCAACATCCTGCGTCTTATCGACATGATCCCCTATCCCTTCAGCCTGGTGGGAAGCGTGCTGATCCTGGTCACGACGCGCCATCAGCGGCTCGGCGACCTTGCGGGTGGCACGGTCGTGATCAGAGAGCGGACGGCAGCCGACAAGTTGCTGGGCCCTCGCGCCTGGGACGACGCCTCGCAGTGGACCTCCTCGCCGGGTGGGGGAACCGGCTCGGTGCCGACGTTTCCCGCCGGTCCGGGCGTGCTCCCGCCCGAACTCGTCCACTGGGACGTCACTGCGGTGCGACCGGCCGACATGATGGTTGCCGGCATGTTCTTGTCAAACCGATCGGGCTACACACCCGAGGCGCGGGGGAAATTGGCGGTCGACCTGGCCAACGGGATCTGGCCGATGGTGGTCGGCGCTCCATCGAACATGGGCCCCGAGCAATTCCTCGAAGCCGTCTTCCTGGTCAAGTCCGTTCGGGGCTGAGGCCTCTGGAGAGCTGCATCGGACGTCTGAGCGCATCGCCAGATTCCCGGGATCTCCCCTACGTCGAGGCTGAGGTGATCGTCTGGTTCAAGTGATAGGAGACGGCCGAGCCCAGGAACGGGGCGTCGCCCAGGGCGAATACCCCGCCGTCGGCGCCCATGAGCCAGTAGCCCCCGCCGTCGGGCATGGCCACCATGGCGACAACCGGGGCGTTCATGGTATTGCCGGCCATTGAGCCGGCGGGAGATTTAGTGCGGGCGAGAGGATTCGAACCTCCACCCCCAGTGGGGACCGGGACCTAAACCCGGCGCGTCTGCCTGTTCCGCCACGCCCGCAGCGGGCCCGCGGTGCGGGTGAACAGGGAGTGTACGGCCAAGTGCTCGCGCCTGTCTGCCCCGGCCACTAGCCTCGTGCCATGGCCAGCGCATCCGGAATGCCCACCATCGTGGCCGCCAGCGGGGTGCCTGACCCCACGGGCGACATCTTCCAGCGGCTCCTCAAAGAGCGCATCGTCTTCATCGGGAGTGCGATCGACGAGGTGACGGCCAACCTCGTCTGCGCCCAGCTGGTCCTCCTGGAGGCCGAGGATCCCGAGAGGGACATTTCGCTCTACATCAACTCCCCCGGGGGATCGGTGACCGATGGCCTGGCCATCTACGACACCATGCAGTTCGTGCGCCCCGATGTCTCCACTATCTGCGTGGGCCTGGCCGCCAGCATGGGGCAATTCCTCCTCTGCTCAGGCGCCCCCGGCAAGCGCTTCGCGCTGCCGCACTCGCGTATCTTGATGCACCAGCCTTCGGGCGCCATGCAGGGCCAGGCGGCCGACATCGCCATTCAGGCCGAGCAGATCATCTACCTCAAGCGCATGATGGCCGAGCGCATCGCCTTCCACACCGGCCAACCGCTGGAGCGGATTGAAGCGGACTCGGATCGTGACCGCTGGTTCACCGCCGCTGAGGCGTGTGAGTACGGCTTCATCGATCAGGTGATCGACCGCTCTATCGCCGCGGCGGGAAACAAATAGACGTGGCCTTGGAGGTTCCGGCCTCGTCGTCGGGCGCCAAGACACCGGGGGGCGACGGATTTAGGGCGGCGCGCCCGGTTGCCGATGCCTCGCCGATGGCCGCCCAGGCGGCCGGCTTCAGCGCACGCGAGTCCCAGGGTCACAAGATCACGCGCGTCGTCTCCCCGACCATCGGCGTGCGCCAGCGGCTGCGCGAGATCTGGCTCTCCCGAGAATTGCTGGTCTATCTCATCCGCACCGAGATAAAGGTTAAGTACAAGAACTCCGTGCTCGGTCTGGTCTGGTCCATGGTGGCGCCGGCGATGACGCTGGCCATCTACTTCGTCGTCTTCCAGATCGTCTTGAACAATCGCCAGCCGCAATTCATCATCTTCCTCTTCGCCGGACTGCTGTTGTGGAACTTGTTCTCGCTCGGCGTGTTGACCGGGACCGGAGTCATCGTCAACAACGCCGGCATCGTGAAGAAGGTCTCGTTCCCCCGCGAGATCCTGGCCCTGGCCGCGGTGGGATCGGCCTGCGTCTTCTTTTTCTTCCAGGCCATCGTCATGGTCATCTTCATGCTGGTCCTCCACCACATGCCGGCGTGGCCGTACCTCCCCCTGGCATTGCTGGCTCTGGTGACGGCGGTCCTGCTGGCTTCGGCCATTGCTGTGCTGCTCTCGTCCATCAACGTGTATCTGCGTGACACGCAGCACCTCATTGAGGTGGTGCTCACCGCGTGGTTCTGGGCCTGCCCGATCGTCTACGACTACCAGGCCCAGATCGGCAACAGACTTGGGCCCAAGGGCCTCAGCTGGATCTACTTCCTCAATCCGATGACACCGCTGATCCTCACCTTTCAGCGTTTCATCTACGCCAACCCGACTCCCCGGATCCCCGTAAAGGGAGTCCTGACCACGTTCTACGTCCTCCCGACCAAGGGCCCGCTCTGGTACCTGTCCCTCGACCTGGGCGTGTTGGCTGCCGCCGGAGTCCTTTTCATAGTGGCCCTGGCCGTCTTCGGCCGCCTCGAGGGCAACTTCGCCGAGGAGCTGTAGGCGATGACCAGCTTTGCCGTTGACGTCAAGGATGTGTCCAAGCGCTTCCGGCTGGCCCACGGGCGCTACAACTCCATAAAGGAGCGGGTGATCCACGCCGGCCGTGGCCAGTACGAGGACTTCTGGGCCCTCAAGCATGTCGGGCTTGAGGTCAAAGAAGGAGAGACCGTCGGCATCCTGGGTCGCAACGGCTCGGGCAAGTCAACCCTGCTCAAGTGCATCTGCGGCGTGTTGCAGCCCACTACCGGCCAGGTCGTGGTGCGCGGGAAGCTGGCCGGTCTGCTGGAGCTGGGCGCGGGTTTCCAGCAGGACCTGACCGGGCGCGAGAACATCTATCTGAACGGCTCACTGCTCGGCATGTCCAAGAAGGAGGTCGACAAGGTCTTCGATGAGATCGTGGACTTCTCCGAGCTCGAGGAATTCATTGACGGACCGGTCAAGTTTTATTCGTCCGGCATGTACGTGCGACTTGGCTTTGCGGTGGCCGTCAATGTGGATCCCGACATCCTGGTCATTGACGAGGTGCTGGCCGTGGGAGACGAGCGCTTCCAGCGCAAGTGCCTGGACCGGGTCAAGCTGTTCCAGCAGCAGGGGCGCACCATCCTGCTGGTCACCCATTCGCCCGACCAGGTGCGCTCCATCTGCGACCGGGCGGTTGTGCTGAGCCACGGTGAGATGGTGGGCCAGGGCTTGCCCGGGGAGGCGGTGCGGATCTTCCGGGAGGGACTCCTTGAAGAAGGTGACACACTCTCGGTATCCGATGAGGAGTCCAAGCCGACGGCGCCTGTCCCGCTTGGTGTGGGTTCTCCCGATCCCAATCATCCGGTACGCGTGACCTACACCGCCCACTCATTCCCGCATTCCACCGAGGTTCCCTACATCAGCACAGGCGATAGCCTCACCATCGGTGTCGGATACCACGCGTCCATCGCCACCGATGACATCGTGTTCTCCATTGAGCTGCGCGATGACGATGACAACACGTTCATGCGCACCGATACCAGCATCATGGGGCTGCAGTTCGACCTCCCGGTTGGACCGGGTCTGGTCAATTTCCTGGTGGAGAACATCCCCCTTCTCGACGGCGCCTTCACCTATTCCATCGGCGTGCAGACCCGGGGCGGCGTGCTCTATGACTGGCGGGAGCCGGCCGGTCGGGTGGAGGTCATGAATCCCGGCAAGACGACGGGCTACATCTACCTTCCGGTCCAGGCCTATCTCCTTCCACCCGAGCCCGAAGCCATCGCGCTGATGGCGCCCGACGAGCTTGTGCACCTCGATCAGCCAAGCTGATGGCTGCATCCGAGCCCGAAGAGGTGTCGACCCAGGACCCCGGGGCCTATGTGGCCCAGGTCATGGCCGAGATCGAAGAGGAGGTGCGTCTCCGCCGTGCATCGGGTGACTTGCCACCTAAGCTCGAGCGCGAGTTGGACGAGCTCTTCCTCGCTCACTCGCCGGTGGCCGGCCGTGGTGGCGATCTCACCGAAGCATTGCGCATGGTCGATGCCGCCACCTTCATCGATCCGGTGGTGCCGGTCGACTCCCAGCGCGCTGCCGGCGCCTTCGTCAAGAAGGGCATGCGCTCGCTCCTCCTGTGGTATCTGGGTTGGATCACGCATCAGATCAGCCAGTTCGCCTCTGCAGTGAGCCGTGCCCTTCACATCGTCGATGGGCGCCTGAAGGACCTTGAACGCAAGGTGGAGGTCCAGCGCGTTCCCCATGCGGGTGTGGTCGAGTTCCCGGTCGCGCATGACCCCGCAGCGTGGTGGGTCACGCCCGCCATCGGTGCCCTGACGGAAGTCCGAGGACGCATCCTCCACGCCGCCAGCGGGGACGGGTGGTTGGTGCGGCAGATCAACCAAGCCGGTGGCGACGCCTACGGGGTCGATCCGCGGCCCGACGTGGTCGAACGGGGCCTGCTCGGGATCTCCGACCTGCGCGGTGAAGATCTGGCCGACCATCTGCGGGCCACCTCCTCGGCCGGGTTGGGGGGCATCGTGCTCAGCGGCATGGTCGACGGCATGGGGAGCGGCCAGCGCGAGCAGCTGTTCAACCTCATTGCCACCCGACTGGCTCCCGGTGGCACCCTGGTGATCCACTCGGTGACCCTACCGACGTGGGAGGCCCCCGACGCCCCGTATGAAACCGACCTGTCGCCCGGGCGACCGCTGCGGGCTGAGACGTGGCGCCACGTCCTCAAGCAGAGCGGCTACGAGGCGACGGTGCAGAGTGGTCCCGATGGAGCGGACTACCTGGTGACTGCCGTCCGGGCCACGATGTCTCCACCCGAGCCGACCCTGACCCAGTGAGCGCCGCCGCCGGGCCGTACGGTGCGCCGGTTGCCGTTCATCAGTTCATCCCCACCCTCAACCCGCACGACGCCACCGGAACTCACACCCTCCTCCTACGGGACATCCTGCGCCAGGCCGGGTGGCGGTCGGAGATCTTCGCCGAGGCGATCCACGACGATCTGGCCGCCGAGGCATTCAAGCATTGGATGTACCCCGACCACGCGACCGATGGCGACGTGGCCATCTACCAGTTCTCGACTTCATCGGCGGTTGCCGGCTACCTGCTCGAACGCGACCTTCCCCTCATTCTCGATTACCACAACTTCACCGGCCCGCAGCACTTCGCCGGTTGGGAGTCACTGACCGAAGAGCGGGCAACCCGGGCCGGTGTGGAGCTGGCCCTGCTGGCGCCCCGGGCCCAATTGGGATTGGCCGACAGCGGTTTCAACGAGCGGGAACTCCAGCGCGCCGGCTGCCGCCGCACCGCCGTCATCCCCGTTCTGGTCGACTACGGGCGGGTGTCGGCTCTCCCTGACCCGCGGGTGGCTGCCGCACTGGCGGCCTTGAAGGCACAAGGTGGCACCGACATCCTCTTCGTGGGCCGGATCGTGCCGTCCAAGGCTCAGCACGAATTGGTCAAGGCCCTGTGGGCCTACCGCCGCCTGTACGACCCTCTGGCCCGGCTGCACCTGGTCGGTGGCACATCGAGTTTCGACTACCTGAGGTCGCTGCGCAGATTTGTGCACGACCTCGGCCTCTCGAGTGCCGTGTGCATCACCGGGGAAGTCTCCGACCCCGCGTTGGCGGCGTACTTCTCCGCCGCCGACGTCTACCTCTCCCTCTCCGTGCACGAGGGATTTGGCGTGCCCCTGGTGGAGGCGATGGCGGCCGGGGTGCCGGTCATTGCACGCGGTGTCGGCGCGGTGGCCGAGACGGTGGGGGATGGAGCCCTTGTCCTGGCCAGCGCTGACCCGTCGTATGTAGCGGCGGCAGTGCAGCGGGTCTGCGCTGACGAGGAGCTGCGCCGCCGGCTGACCAGCGCCGGCATGCGGCGGATGGTGGCGTTCTCCCCAGATGCCATCTCGGACCGGGTGGTTGCCGCCGTGGCCAGTGTGGCCGCACCATGAAGGTGGCCTTCGTCACCCCGCGTTACGGCCCCCAGGTCATGGGAGGGGCCGAGACGGCGGCGCGCCAGTTGGCCGAGCACCTGGTGTCAGAGACCGAGTGGGAGGCCGAGGCCTACTCCACCTGTGCGCTCGATCCCCACACGTGGGCGGATGAGTTGGAGCCGGGAGACTCTGAGATCAACGGGGTGCCCGTCCACCGCTACACCTCGGCCCACGGTCGGCTGCCAGACTTCTACGGCCTGGACGGGCGCCTGCGCCTGGCCCCCCGCCTGGCCACTTTGGACCAGGGTCGGCGTTGGGTCGACTACAACGGCCCGGTCTCGCCGCAACTGGTCGATGCCGTGTGCGGTTCGGACGCTGACGTCATCGCCTTCTACCCTTACCTGTACCACCCGACGGTGGCCGCCATCGGTCGGGTCAAGGTTCCGGCGGTGCTGCACCCGGCGGCCCATGATGAGCCGGCGCTCTACCTTCCGGTCTTCCGGGGCACCTTCGGTGACGCCGATGCCTTCTGCTTCCACACGGCGGCCGAACGCCTCCTGGTGGAGCGGACCTATCCGGTGGCGGAGCGCCCCCAGATCGTGCTCGGCCTCGGCGTCGGCGAGTCTGCCGGAGCCGGTCGGCCCGGTGTGGAAGTGGCCGATCTCGGCGAGCGCCCGTACATCGTAAGTGTGGGGCGGGTGGACGAGCACAAGGGCTCGAAGATGTTGGCCTCCTACTTCGCCACCTACAAGGAGCGCCACCCGGGCCCGCTGGCCCTGGTCCTGGTCGGACCGGTGTCATTCGATCTGGACCCGCATCCCGACATCGTGGTCACCGGCATCGTCAGCGAGGCGGACAAATGGGACATCGTGTGTGACGCCCTGGTGGCCGTCTCTCCTTCGGCTCTCGAGTCGTTCTCCCTGGTCGTGCTGGAGGCGTGGGTCGACCGGGTGCCGGTCATCGTCAATGGCACCTGCGGACCCACCCGTGAGCACTGCGAGCGGTCGGGAGGAGGCCTGTGGTTCACCTCCTATCCCGAATTCGAGGCCGTGGTCGATCGCCTGATGAGCGACGGCGCGCTGCGCACGACACTGGGGGCCCGCGGCCGGGCCTACGTTGATCGCTTCTACCAGTGGCCGGTGCTCATCGCCCGCTACGCCGAATTCCTGGCCTCTGTGGTGGCCCGGGGGCGGGGCACGCCGGGTTTGTTCTCATCGTTCTAATAGCCCACCATGCCGACCATGGGCCGGTTGAGGTGGATGTTGCCGGTGGACCCACTGAACGGCGCGTCGCCATAGGCGAACACCCCACCGTCGGCGGCGACGAACCAGTAGCCACCTCCGTCATCAGTGGCTTGCATGGCGACGACCGGTTGATTGAGGTGGATGTTGCCGGTGGAGCCGAAGAACGGTGCGCCAAAGGAGAAGATGCCGCCGTCGGACCCGACCAGCCAGTAGCCGCCACTGGTGGGGTCCGGTGTGATCCCGACGATGGGCGCATTGAGCCCGTAGTGGCTGGCATCGCCCTGGGGGACCGCGTCGCCATAGGTAAAGACGCGCCCATCAGACGTGACCTCCCAGTACCCCTGTCCGTCCGGCGAGGGGGCCATGCCCACCACGTTCAGGTTGGGCACCGATGCCGCGGCGCCATAGAACTGGGCGTCGCCGAAGGTGAAGATCCCGCCGTCGGCCGCCACCAGCCAGTAGCCCTTACCGTCGGGTGTGACCGCCATGCCCACGATGGGTTTGTTGAGTGTGAGGGCACCGGTGGAGCCGTAGAACTGGGCGCCGCCAAAGGTGAAGATCCCGCCGTCGGCCGCCACCAGCCAGTAGCCACCTTGGTCGGGGGCATCACCCATGCCGACCACGGGCTTGTTGAGGGTGAGGTTGCCGGTGCTCCCGCAGAATTGCTGACCGCCGAAGGTGAAGATTCCGCCGTCGGACGCCACGGTGTAGTACCCGTCAGACGCGGCCGGTGGACGTTGGCAGCCCGAGAGTTGACTCGATGTAGTCCCGGTGAATCCGCTCAGATGCGGGTCGTGGTGGAATTGCGGCCACCCGCCAGCCTCGTTGGCCCCCGCACCGTTGGAGCCGGTGACGGTGAAGTGCTGGACCATGCCCTGTGCGTCACCGCCCCCGATGGAGAAGTATCCAGCCACCGTGATGCCGATGGCGCCGCCCGGATCCGCGGTGACCAGTGGCGCGTTCTGGAAGGCGAACCTGTACTTCTGGGTGCTCGGGTTCGGCTCTCCATTGCCCGAGCCGTCGTCGACATGGGCCACCTCCGCCCCGGACTTGCCGTCCAGTATCTCGAGGCCGGCCGTAGTGGGGACGATGACGTCCTGGTAGCCCTGACCAGTTAGGTCCGCCGTGGTGACGGATCCGATGACCCGACCGATCACAGCGGTCTTCCAGAGCTCTGTACCGGTGGCCCCGTCGAGGGCCCACACGGATCCGGCGTTGCCTTGTCCCTGGTCAGTGCCCTCAACCACGGCGAACTGCCCATTGCCCTGCACGTCGGCCAGGGCCGGACTGCCGCCGCCACCATCGCCGGTGAGGCCATCGAGGGTCTTGGACCACACGAGATTGCACTGGGTGTCGTACACCTTGACAGTGCTGGTGTCACTGGCCCCGGCATAAGGGTGGTAGTAGCCCGTGCCGGTGGCGATGCCTTGGGCACCGCCCGGCAGGATGGGGCCCACTGCGGGAGAGGAATCAATCTCCTGGTTGGTGGTGGCGGCACAGATGAGTCCACCGTGACTGTTCATGATGCGCAGGTGGCCGCCATCCTCATAATGGCTTCCATAGGCGAAGCCCTGGGACGACGCGCCACCGGCAACCAACTCTTGCCCACCGGTGTTGTAGAGATCACCTACCGCAGCGGTGGAGAACACGCTGTCGGCCGAGAAGAAGGGCCATCCGGTGAGAGGAGCGCCGTCGTTGGCCCTGAGCGCATACGTCTCCTGCCCGAGTGAGCCGGCATTGATGAATGGAACGCCTCCGGCGAACCCGACGGATGGCGACGCCTGCACGCCGACAGCAGGCTGGGTGTCCGTGGGCGGGTTCACGACAACCTGGTTCCAGAGTTGGCTCCCGTTGGCGCCCCAGGCGTAGTAGCCCCCGGTGGTCGCCGCGGCGGCGTTCCCGGCCCCGAAGTACATGGAGCTGCCGTACTGGCTGGTGATCACCGATGCGGTCGAGTCGATGGGTGGATATCCGGGCACCGGCACACCGTTGACGCTGGGTACCGGATTGCCGGTGAGACCCGGAGGATTGCAGCCCTGCTCGGGGCCGATGGTGCCCGGGCTTGTCCCGTTCGACCACCCCGGCGGAGACGTTGGTACCTGACTGTTCGAGGCGATATGGAAGGCATAGAGGTATCCCTGCCGGTCGCCCACCTCAACCGAGGATCCCGACGGATCAAGGCTGGCCTCAACCGGCGAAGCCATGGCGACGCCGCACGGCGCATCGTTAAGGTCCTGGATCCAGGTCTGTTGCAGGACAATGACTGGCAACGCCTGCGCGCTGGTGGCCCATGGGCCGAGCGAGCCGACGGCCACGAAGGAGCCGGTGGCCCCGGCCCACCCCATGAGCAGCCGTGCGCCACGGCGAGCCGTCCGGCGGGATCGATACTTCACTGTCCAGCGATTTCCCTCATTGAGTTGGTTCAACGTAGTGCCTCCCTGACCATCCGTGAACGGCACCTCAGGGGTGCCGCGGGCACGACCGGTAGCATCAACCGGCGTGTCAGCTACTCTCCCTCCGCCGGGCGACTCCACTCATGAAGATGGTGGAGCGACCGCACAGGATAGGGCTGCGGCGGCGCTGCGGGAAGCCTTTATCCGGCTGCAACCCCAGGGCAGCGACGCCTGGAACTTCCTGGCTGCCTTCACCCACCTGGGTGACCGCTACGGGCCCTACCATCCGGGCGCTTCAGCGCTGTCCGACCTGCTCGAGGCCTCCGGACAGGCGCCCAGGGGTCGGTCAGGCAGCAAGGCGCGCCGGCGACCTGGGCGCGACCGGGCGGCATCAGATGGCGCCACGGCGGAGCTCGAAGTTGCCATGGCCCAGGTGGTCGAGGCCTTCCGCTTCCTGTCCGCCCGCGTGGGCACCCTCGAACAGCGACTGGCCTACCAGGATCGACCGGTCGAGGGAGCGTCCTGGCTGGTGCCGGCGGAAGAGTTGGGTCCGTGGGTGGCGCCGGTGGCCGCGCACGTGCTGGCATCGATGCCCGGTGGCGAGGTCCTGCACGGCGACTGTGGCGAGGGAAGACTCCTGGACGCGCTGGCCGAGGGTGGAGCCGCCTCGCTCGGCATTGAGCCCCGTGGTGGTGTGGCGCTGCGGGCACTGGAGCGTGGGTGCTCGGTGACCATCTGTGAGGTGATCGAGCATGTGGCGGCCCGCCCGGCCGGTTCGGTGGGCGCGGTGGTGCTGAGCGGAGTGGTGGACCGGCTTCCCCTTCACGGGCTGCTTCCTCTCCTGGCGCAGGTCCGCCGCGTCCTGGCCCTCGATGCGCCGATCGTCGTGGTGGCGTCCGACCCCGTCGGGGTGGAGGGAACTTGGGAGACGGCCGCGTTGGATCTGATTGAAGGCCGCCCGCTGCAGTCCCAGACCTGGGAGCTCCTTCTGGACCGGGCCGGGTTCGTCGATGTGACGCCGCTGCACCCCGCCGGGTTCGGTGATGGCCGGTTCGCCCTGGCTGCGTCGACTTCCACATGAGCGGGATCCACCACTTCGTCCCTGTGGTGCATGGAGGTGACGCGGTCGGGCGGCACACACTGAGGCTGCGCGACGCCACCCGGGATCGCGGTTTCGAGTCGAATATCTACGTAGACGTGGTTGAAGACGAGACGAAAGCCGACACCATCCCGGTCGTGGAATATGCCGCCACGGCCGGCCGAGGCGATGTGGCCGTCTACCAATTCGCCACGGCGTCGTACATGGCACCCTGGTTGGCCGGGCGCGGGGAGACGCTGGTGGTGAACTACCACAACATCACGCCGCCCGACCTGCTGGCCCCATGGGACAACCACCTGGCCCTGGGCCAATTGCGGGCCCAGGGCGACCTGCGGCTCCTGGCCCCCCGCACGGCCCTGGCGGTGTCCGATTCGGCCTACAACCAGGCCCACCTCGTTGAGGCCGGTTTTGCCGTCACCGCGGTCATCCCGCCCTCGGCCGCCCTCGGCACCGACGTGATCGCCGCTGGTGGCAACCCTCAGGCCCCGGCCGGAGAGGTGCACCGCGGGGCGCGCTGGTTGGCGGTCGGCCGGGTGGCACCCAACAAGGCCCTGGAGGACACCATCGCCGCCTTGGCTGTGACAAGGGCCCATGACGATCCCGAGGCCACCCTTCTCATCATCGGGAAGCCGGCGACCACCCTCTACGACCAGGCCCTGCACCGCTATGCGGACGAGTTGGGACTGCACGGCGCCGTGACGTTCGCCGGTCATGCCAGTGACGCCACGGTGGCAGCGGCGTACGCGCGGGCCGATGTGCTGGTGATCACCTCGGAGCACGAAGGGTTCTGCGTCCCCGCCGTCGAGGCCATGTCGGTCGGGCTGCCGGTCGTGGCCTTCGGGCAGGGTGCGCTGCCCGAGGTGCTGGGCGGCGCCGGGACGTTCGTCTCATCCAAGGATCCGTACGCTCTGTCGACCACGATCAACGCGCTGCTGGCCGACGCGCCACGTCGGGCATCGATGACCCAGGCCGGCCTACGCCGGATGGCCTCACTCGACCTGGCCTCGGCGGCTGAGCGGTTCGTGACCATGCTCGTCGCCCTGGTCGAGAGCGGTGGCGGGACACGGTGAGCGGAATTCACCAGTTCGTCCCCATGCTCCACCGCGGTGATGCGGTCGGGCGCCACACGATGCACCTGCGCGACCTGATGGTGGCCCGGGGCATCCCGTCCCGGATATACGTGGAGATGACCGATCCCGACACGGCCGCCGAGAGCCAGCCGGTGGCCGCCTACCCGCAACAGTGCGCCGCCGGTGACGTCCTGCTCTACCAGTTCGCCACCGCCTCTGACATGGCTCCCTGGCTCCTGTCCCGCCCCGAGACCCTGGTGGTGAACTACCACAACGTCACCCCTCCGGAGTTCTACGCCCCCTGGGACAACGGCCTGGCCCGCCATCAGCTGCGGGCCCGTGCCGAGCTTGCCTCACTGGCTCCTCGGGCCGCGTTGGGCATCGCCATGTCCTCTTTCAATGAGTCCGAGTTGCAAGCAGCCGGCTTTGGCACCACCGCGGTCGTGCCTCCTGCCGCCATGTTGCCGACAGGATCCACGGCCCGTTCCAGTGCCTCTGAAGTACGACAGGGCGCCAAATGGATCAGCGTGGGTCGATTGGCTCCGAACAAGGCGCTCCAGCACGCCGTTATGGCACTCCTGGTGGCACGGGCGCACCACGACCCCGGGGCGACGCTCGAAATTGTGGGGCGTTCCGTCGTGCCGTCGTATACCAGCGCCCTGCGCCGCTTCGTCGAAGAGATGGGCCTCCACCGCGCGGTGACGTTTCGGGGCCAGTTGGGTGACGAATCCCTCGTCAAGGCCATGGCTGGTGCCGACGTGATGGTGGTGACCTCGGACCATGAGGGGTTCGGTGTGCCGGTCGTCGAGGCCATGGCGATGGGGCTTCCCGTGGTGGCCAACGCAGCAGGCGCTCTGCCCGAAGTCCTGGGGCCGGGCGGAGTCCTGGTCGACACGACGGATCCCTGGGCGCTGGCCGAGGCCACGGCCGCCGTGCTCGCCGACCCGGCGCGGCGGGACGCCCTCGTTGCCGGGGCACAGGCCCAGCTGAGCACCCTCGACCTGGCCACGGCGGGTGACCGAGCTATCGACCTGGTGAGCCAGGTCTGCTGACGCCACTGGTCAGGAGGGTGACTCCTCATGCAACGATGGACGCAGGGGAGGCGAGTCCACGATGGCGACAGATTTCATGCCTACGGTGCCCGTGATTCTGGGCACCTGGCCCACGCCATTGGAGCCCGCCCCCCGGTTGGCCCAGGCCATTGGCCTCGGGGCCGAGGACCTCTGGATCAAACGCGACGACCTGACCGGCCTCGGGGGAGGTGGTAACAAGGTGCGCAAGCTCGAGTGGATCTGCGGAGAGGCCATCGCCCGTGGGGCCGACACCTTGGTGACCTGCGGTGCCCGGCAGAGCAATCATGCCCGCCTGACCGCGGCAGCCGGGGCGCGATTGGGACTCCACGTCGTGCTGGTCCTGGCCGGCACCAAGGGCGGACCCGAAAATGGCAATGTCGCGCTCAATGGACTCTGTGGTGCCACGGTGGCCTGGGCCGGCGATGTGGCGCACGAGGAACTCGAATCGGTGGCGTCATCCATCATGGAAGTCCTTTGTGACCGGGACGCCCGACCGGTGTTCATTCCCTACGGCGGCTCCAGTGCCCTCGGGGCTCGGGGCTACGTCGAAGGTGGCCGTGAGATCCTGGCGCAGATGCCGGGGCTCACCACGGTCGTCACCGCCGTCGGATCCGGGGGCACCATGGCGGGGTTGGTGCACGCGCTCGGCTCGCGCCGAGTGCTCGGCGTTGACACGGGCGCCCTCGTTCACCCGGCCGAGGTCGTGGCTGACCTCGTGGCGAGTCTGGCCGGCCTTCCTTCGGCACCGGAGGAGCTGAGGCTGCGCGTGGACCATGTCGGTGCCGGCTACGGAGAGCTCACCGAGGCGGTGTTGTCCGCCCTGCTGGTGGCGGCCCGAACCGAGGGACTGATCCTTGATCCGATCTACACCGGCCGAGCCCTAGCCGGCCTGGTAAGTGCGGTGGTCGATGGACAGATCCAACCCGGTGAACGCACGGTCCTGCTCCACACGGGGGGACTGCCTGGACTCTTCGGCCATCCGGCCACCGTCTCGCGAGCCGCTGAGCAGGTGACGGAATTTCACCTCGGTTAGCGGTGACCGATCGCCGTATGCACTAGGGAGACGAAGCGCCGTTGGGACGCTCCCAGGTCGAATTGCGCCGCCCGGGCCCGTCCGGCATCAGAGAGGGCGCCGCGCAACGCGGCGTCGCCGATGACCCGCGCCACGGCCGCCGCGAAGGGCACCGCTGACTTGTCGGGCAGGATCAAACCGGCTCCGGCGACTGTCTCGGGAACGGCGGTGACGCCGTAGGCCACGATCGGGAGGCCGTGTCCCATCGCCTCGGCCAGGGGCACGCAGAAGCCCTCATGCTCGGAGGCGCACACGAACACATCGGCCGCCTGAAAGTACGCCTCCAGCTCGGTGCCGCTGACTGAGCCCGGGAGGAACACCGCATCGGTCAATTCCAGTTCGGCAATGAAGGCGTCCAGCGCCGGCCCGTATGTCTCGCCCAGGGGCGAGCCCACGAGGTGCAGGCGCGCCGCGGGATCGTAGAGGCGGCGCAGGACATGGAGCATCTTGACCAGGTCATGGGGTGCCTTGTGGGCCGAGATCTTCCCCACGAAGAGCAGGTCCGCCCCGCCCTCGCTCACCTTGCGGTGGGCCATGAGCCCGGCCAGGTCCGGATCGGGTTCGTCGCTCTTGGAGCGCATGTCGATCAGGAGGGGCACCACGGCCGTCTCCTCGTACCCGAGGGCCCGCAGTTCCGACTCATTGAAGGCGGAGTCGGCCACGGCGAAGCGACTCTGCGGGGCCAAGCGGGCCAACTGGGTGCGGCCCAGTGCCACCTCGTAGGCCACGTTGGGCTCCCAGTCGCGCAACAGCGAAGCCGGCGTGATGTTGTGGTAGTTGACCAGCTTGGGCTCGTCACGCGCCGCCAAGATGTCGTAGACGGGGCTGCCGATGGAGGACTGGTAGAGCAACCAGCGGTCGCGACCCGCTCGCCCGAGCTCAGTCACCGGGCGCCCTTCGTGCTGCACATCCGGGGTGAAGCTGCCGTAATAGATGTCGGAGTCGATGCCGGCGGCACGCAGCCCGTCGCGCAGGTTCAGTGTGTGCACGCCGATGGCATCACGGCTGGCCAACGACGGAATCACCTGGTCGACCCGCACGGGCGTGCAGTGTACCGGTGCATCGCTGCCACCCCGATTGCGGGGGATGCACCCATTCATCGATACGTCGCCGGTAGGATTTGGCCATCGTGCCGGCCGGTTCTCTACGTACGCGCCCGAGTCTCTCCCTCCGGCGACTTGGATCCACTCTTGTCCTGGGCCTCGTGCTGTCGCTTTCCGGTACGGCGATGCTCCTGGTCAGGCCCGTCTCACCGGCGGCCGCCTACCCCACTTCTTCGGTGGTCCTCAATGGCCACGGCTACGGGCACGGGATCGGCATGAGCCAGTGGGGTTCGCTGGGCTACGCGCTAGGAGCGGACAACGGTGGGGGCAACTTCACCTACCAGCAGATCCTCTCCCACTATTACGGCAACACATCCCTGCACACTCTGGGCGACGGCACTGCACCGGTCGCTTTCAATGGCGGCAACGTCAACGTGGCCATGACAGAGGTCAACGGTGGCGACACGATTGTCACCGCGCAATCGGGGAACGTCAACTACCCCGGTGGTTCGGCCGTTGCGGTGCGTTTCCAACTGGTCAGTCCCGGCAACTACACCATCTACACGAGTGGTGGTTGCGGTGGGGATCCCGGTTCGACCCCATGGGCGCAAGTCGCTACTGGGATCAACAATCCAACTGCCTCGCCCGCCACCGCAAATGTCCCGCTCTTCCTCTGTGGGCCAAACCTCACCCTGCACGGCACGCTCACTGCATTAGCCAACTCCACCGGAGCCGCCCGCACCGTCAACACGGTCCCACTTGAGCAATATGTACAAGACGTGGCGCCCGCGGAGTCCCCGACGACTTGGGCTGCCCTGGGGAGCGCCAACCCGGGCACACCCGGTTTCAACTGGGGCTTCCAGCAGAGTGAGGCCCAGACGGTGGCTTCCCGCTCCTACGTCGAAGCGAGCCCCGGGGGGTATGGCGGCTATGCCGACATCTGCGACTCGACCGCCTGCCAGGCCTATCCCGGCACGAGATACGAGACGGCCACGTCCATAGCGGCGGCCGCCCAAACGGCGGGTCAGGTCATGGTGATCAACACCACCAACACCGTGGCCGACACCCAGTACTCGTCGTCGTCGGGGGGCTACTCGGCCGGTGCCCAGTTCCCCGCCGTCGTCGATGCGGGCGACGCCATCTGCCTCCCTTCCGCCTGCAACCCGCACCACAACTGGACGGCGTCCATTCCCGTGGCGACCATTGATGCCGCCTACCCGCAGATCGGCACGCTCAGTGCGCTGACCGTCACCTCGCGCAACGGCCTGGGCGACTTCGGCGGGCGGGTGCAACACCTGACGCTCGCGGGCTCGAACGGGTCGGTCTCGGTGTCCGGCGATGCCTTCGCCGCCGCCTTCAACCTGCAGTCCGACTGGTTCGGCGTGGGCAATCAACCCAGTGGTGGGGTCGGCGGCTATTGGATCAACGCCGGCGACGGCGGCGTCTTCAGCTTCGGCAATGCCAGCTTCCACGGCAGCACCGGCAACATCACCCTCAACAAGCCGGTGGTGGGCATGGCGGCCACGCGCGACGGCGGCGGGTACTGGGAAGTGGCCTCCGACGGCGGCGTCTTCAGCTTCGGCAATGCCACCTTCCACGGCAGCACCGGCAACATCACCCTCAACAAGCCGATGGTGGGCATGGCAGCGACACCCAGTGGCGGCGGCTACTGGCTGGTCGCCTCCGACGGCGGCGTGTTCAGCTTCGGCGACGCCGCCTTCCACGGCAGTACGGGCAGCCTGAAGCTCAACAGGCCCATCGTCGGGATGGTCCCCACCCACGACGGGGGCGGCTACTGGTTGATCGCCTCCGACGGTGGGCTCTTCGCCTTCGGCGACGCCGCCTTCCACGGATCGCTCGGCAACAACCCACCGCCCACGCCCATTGTGGGCGTGGCCCCCTCGGCGGACGGTGGTGGCTACTGGATGCTGGAGGCCAACGCCACCGTGCACGCCTTCGGCGACGCCCCCCCGGTGTCACCCAGCGGCAGCTCTCCGGGCCTCGCTACTGCCAACAGCCCCATGGCGGCGATGATCCCCGACATCGGCGGAGGCGGGTTCGACGTGGTCGATCAGACCGGCCAGGCCTTCAGCTTCGGCGACGCCCCCTACTTCGGGGACGTGGCCACCACCATCAACGGTTACTCGGGACGAGTGGTCGGCATCGCCGTGAGCCCCGGCTGAGGTTGGCCGCCCGCATCCCGGCTCACATCGACCAGGCGGGGAAACCGGCGCAGCCGACCAAGTGGCCCCAATCTCCCGGCATCGACCCCATGGTCGGCCGCGTTGAGGAGGCGGAGATCGCCTCGACTGTTGCCGTAGGCCCACAGGATGGGTTGCCCGCTCCCATGGCCCGACAGCAGGCCGTGGGCGCGCAGGTGGCCGACCAGGCGGGCGTACTTCTCCGCACCACGGCAGTTCTTTCCCTCGTAACCGCCGGTGAGAAGCCCGCCCCCCCCGACGGCCAGCCGGGTGGCCACCACCCCGTCGACGCCGAGTTGCTCCCCGGCGGGGTTGACATAGCACTCGGGCGACGCCGAGACGATGACCACGTGGTGCCCCTGGCTCTGGTGCCACTCCAAGCGCTGTCGGGTGTCCTCCCGGAGATGCCGCCCGAGGTGGATGGAGGCGAACGCGGCCGACAGCCGGTTCACCTCATCGACCGACAGGCCGCCCAGCAGGCGTATGAACAGCTTCTCCTTGGCCTCGTCGGCCAGGTTGCCTCCGGCCAGCGCAGCGCGCAGGAGAAGGGGAGCCAGGCGCACCGAGATCCGCAGCACGGGCCAGGTGCCGCACAGGGAGACCAGGAAGGGGTACACGCTCCCGCCATCGGTCAGCGTGCCGTCGAAGTCGAAGGCGGCGACCGTGTGGACCGCGGGCACGGCCGATGAGATGGGGAGATCGGCCATGCGCCTCAGGTGATTGAGGCGCCTCCACGCCCGGCGCCGCCGGCGAATTGGATGGCCCCGGCCAGGGTCTCGCCGCTCGCGAAGACGGCTCGCCCGCGCCCGGCCTCGTTGATGGCGGCATCCTCTTCGCTCATGCCCCATTGCTCAAGGGCGGACATGCGGTCCGATCGCAGGCAGAATTGGGGCAGCGCGGCCAGTTGCCGGGCCAGGGCGACGGATGCGCCGAGCGCCTGGCCGGGGCCGACGACCCGGTTGGCCAGGCCCAGCTGGAGCGCCTCGGGGGCGGTCACGGCGCGACCCGTGAGGATGAGGTCCATGGCCCGGCCGTGTCCGAGGATCCGCGGCAGCCGGACCGTCCCCAGGTCGCACAGGGGCACACCGAAGCGCCGGCAGAAGACCCCGAAGATCGCATCTTCCGCGGCTACCCGTAGATCGCACCACAGCGCCAGCTCGATCCCGCCCGCCACGGCGTATCCCTCGATGGCCGCGATCACGGGCTTGGAGAGGGTCAGCCGGGTGGGGCCCATCGGGCCCGTCCCCTGGTCGGGGATGGGCCGGCGATCACCCTCGGCCACCGCCTTGAGGTCGGCGCCGGCGCAGAATGTGCCCTGGGCCCCGGTCAGGATGGCCACCGACTGGGATTCGTCCTGGTCAAAGGCCAGAAAGGCATCGCGAAGCTGATCGGCGCAGAGGCTGTCGACGGCGTTTCGCCGCTCGGGCCGGGTGATGGTCACAATGGAGACCGCCCCGTCGCGTTCGATGGTCAGAGTGTCGGGCCGGTAGGGCGTGTAGCTGCCCGCAAGGCCGTCCCCGAGGTCGGCGTCGGACGCCCCGCCCGTCTCGGAATCCCGTGCACCCATGCCGGCATTCTCGCACGACTTACCTGGTCAGTGGCTCATCTGCCCTCCGGCCCACCACAAGATGACGGACTGTTCGCGCCCTGTTGACCCAATTTGCATAAAGACGACCAATCGGGTCGACAATTGATCCGGCAACCGGTAGGGTGTCGATCTCCAAGACCCGGCATCACATCTACAGGAGGACCACATGGCAGTACGACTCGGGGACACCGCTCCCGACTTCACGGCCGACACCACGGACGGCACGATCAATTTCCACGAGTGGCTGGGCGACAGCTGGGGGATCCTCTTCTCCCACCCCAAGGACTTCACACCGGTGTGCACCACCGAATTGGGGGCGTTCTCGGCGGCCAAGGGCGAGTTCGACAAGCGCAACGCCAAGCTGATCGGTCTCTCCGTGGACTCGGTCGAATCCCACAAGGGCTGGGCGGGCGACATTGAGGAGACCCAGGGCACGGCCCTGGCCTTCCCCCTGATCGGTGACGAGGACCGCCAGGTGGCCGACCTCTACGACATGATCCACCCCAACGCCAACGACACCCTGACGGTGCGCTCGGTCTTCATCATCGGCCCGGACAAGAAGGTCAAGCTCACGCTGACCTACCCGGCCTCCACCGGCCGCAACGTGCCGGAGATCCTCCGCGTGCTCGACTCGTTGCAGCTGACCGCCGACTTCTCGGTGGCCACCCCGGTCAACTGGAAAGACGGTGAGGATGTCATCATCGTCCCCGCCCTGAGTGATGACGACGCCAAGGCTCGATTCCCCAAGGGATGGAAGGCCCTCAAGCCATACCTCCGGGTGACCCCCCAGCCCAACCGCTGAGAGCCGACGCCCACCCTCAGGAAGGCAGGTTCACCAGTTCGTCGCGCAGCTCGCGCTTGAGGACCTTGCCCTGCGGATTGCGGGGGAGGGGCTCATCCCTGAACCAGATCTTGGTGGGGACCATGAAGCCGGCCAGGCGGCTCTTCACATGCAGGGAGAGCTCTTCGGCCGCCACCTTGTGACCGGGGCGCAGCACGATGACGGCACCCACCGTTTCACCCAGGGTCGGATCGGGAATCCCGATGACGGCGCAGTCGGCCACCGCCGGGTGCTCGTGAAGGGCTGCTTCGACCTGTATGGAGTACACGTTCTCACCGCCGCGGATGATCATGTCCTTGGCCCGGTCGACGATG
>PNAT01000022.1 GCA_003169675.1 Acidimicrobiaceae bacterium | reverse complement strand
AGGCGCTGGTGACAAATCCCGTCCAAGCCGGGACCGGGCTGCCTGTTCGCCCGGAGTGAACCCAGTTGATGACCTCTGGGAGGTGATAGCTAATGGCGTCGTAGCCAAGCCTCGGGTAACGCAGGATCCACGCTGCGTAGATCATCACCGAGCCAGTTGCGGCGCCAGTGGCCATCCGTTGCCAAATGCTGCGATCAGTCCACCAAATCACGAAATGGTGATACAGCGATGGTCTGGTGGCGGGTAGTCGCCACCGACAGATGCCCCAGGTCGTGATCGCGGCCAATGGAAGCGCAACTTGGGAGGTCCCCAGTCCAACCAGACCGAAGGCGAGACTCTCCACGACTGCGGCGGCGACCCCAAGCACGGACGCGACCAGAATCTTCTCGAGTCCGGACTCCGTGAGCCGGGAAGCAACAAGTATCCCGGCTCCCCCAAGGCTCAAAATGGAAACCATGAGCAGGGTAGGACCAATGACTGTCACAATGCGGAGAAACCTAGTCCGAAGTTCTCCCCGCCGTTTCAGCCAATTCTGCCCTTGACTTGGTCTTTCGTCTCAACCACAGGCGGAGGTACTGACCAAAGGTAGCCCAGACGATGTGAGACGCCGAGCAAATCCGGAGCCCGTTGCCGAATCGGGGCAGATGTGGTGAGGACGGTGAAGGCGGGTACATCAGCCTCGATGGGCTGGACCCCGTTTGGCCGCGATGGTGGCCAGTTCGCCCAACAAGGTGCCGAAGCTGGTGCGGGCCGTTTCGGCTCCCTCGTGGTCGTCGTATTTGAACAGCATTGGCGCGAGTGTCCTCTCCACGTGAAAAGTGACGTAGTTCGAGAGCAGGCGAAGTGGTGCGCGAAACTGAGCGAGCGATCTCCGATCGTTGGTTTCGGCGCGCAGTCAACGTAAGGGGGGTGCATGGTCCAGTCCAACCTCGGGATGTACCGGTACTTCGCCACGCGACACCCCCACATACACCCTGCCGTGGCGCGGGCGATCGCGATTAGAGCCATCGTGAAGCTCGCCCTGGCGGCTGCCCTTGCCTCGGCGGGACGGCACAACGCAACGGTCGCGGCGGATAACCGAGCTCAGGGGGACGGGGACCTGAGGACGGGGGATGATCCCCAGGTTGAGCTCAGCATCGTGATCCCAAGCCATGACGCAGCGCGCCAGCTCCCCTCCCAGCTCGACTCCCTTGCGGTCCAGGAATCCGACGCCTGCTGGGAAGTCGTCGTGAGCGACAACGGCTCCACGGATGCGACCCGCGATGTTGCCCTCGGCTTCACTGACCGCCTCGACATCCGGGTGGTCGACTCGTCTGACCAGCCCGGGAGGGCGTTTGCCTGCAACGAAGGGGCCCGCGCTGCACGGTGCCAGTCCGTCTGCTTCCTCGACGCCGACGACGAAGTGGCACCCGGCTACGTGCAGGCCATGGTCGAGGCGCTGAGAGTGCACCCGTTCGTGGCGGCGAGGATCGACGTCGGCCTGAACACCGGGTGGGTGGCACGCACCCGCGACCCCTTTCAACAAGAAGGGCTCCTGACCGTCTTCGACTACCTCCCCTTCGGTCTCGGGTGCACCCTCGGAGTGCACCGCGAGGTGTTCGACTTGGTGGGCGGATTCAGCAGCGATATCCCATTCGACGAGGATGTCGATTTCTGCTGGCGTGTCCAGCAGGCCGGAGTTCCGATGGCCTTCGTCCCCGAGGCCGTGGTGCGCTACCGGTTCCGGGACAGCCTGTGGGGCCTCTTCAGCCAGACCGTCCGCTACGGCGCCGGCCAGGTCGCTCTCTATCGTCGCCACCGCAGCCGCGGCATGCCTCCACGCACGCGTCAGGCGTTTCGCTTCGACGTCTCAGTTCGGGTAAAGGGGTTGCTGAGGGTCCGGGACAAGGGCGACCTCGCCCGCTGGCTCCACGAGACCGGCTACATGGTGGGCCGCATGGTGGGATGTGTCCGCTGGAGAACCCTGTACTTATAGCGATAGCGGCGCGGCGTCTGAGGGCATGTCCCTCTGGCGATCCAAGGAGAACCTCTTATAGCCGGTACCCCAGCTTGGCGAAGGGCTCTGAACTCCCTCGTTCGTCACACTCCCGCTCAGCGGATCGTGCGGGCGCGGGCGGCGTCACGACGTGGTGCCGAACCGTGCGCCGCGCAACCTGCTCGAACAGTACCCCGACGCCATTGGCATGGTGGTCGCCATGGACGACATGACGTACCGAGTGTCCAACATGGACCCTTTCGAGCTCTATTGCCTCGCGGCGATCACTCGCATCCGCAAACCAAGGACAATCTTCGAGTTCGGTACCTACGACGGGGCGACGACCCATTGGTTGGCGCAAACCGTGCCTGGGGCGGAGATTTTCACGCTTGACCTCCCGCCGGACCTCCGCGGTGACTGGGGGCGGGCGACGCTGGTCAATGAATCCGCAGGCGGTGACGGGCTCGGCGCCCGCTTCAACGGCACGCCGTACGCGCCGCAGATAACCCAGCTTCTTGGGGACAGCCGCACCTACAAGTTCAGTAGCTATTTCGGCCGGATGGACCTGGTCCTCGTGGACGCCGGCCACTCCTACGATTGCGCGAGCTTCGACACCGAGAATGCGCTCGGATGGTGTCCCGCTCGGGGCCGTCGTGTGGGACGACTACGTCTGGCCCGGAGTCGTCCAGGCCGTCGACGAAGCGGCGGAGCGCCACGGTTTGACGGCCATCCGTCTCATTCCCACGGAGCTGGTTGTGTATGACCGAGCGGCAGCCCCTCTGCCGTCTTCGCAGTGGGTGCCCAGGTCTCGTGATGCCACATCAGCTGAGAGCCGCGCTCCGCGGGCAGCTCGCCCACCGGGGCGGTCAGGGCGGCTCACCCCGGGCGAGCCTGTGGCCTACGTCCTCTCGGCTCAGGGACAGACTGGTAGCCCATTGTCCTGAGCATCGGACCCATGACCTTCTCGCAGCGGTCCTGCTCGTCCGGGGTGAGGTTCTCGCGCCATAGCCCAGGGGTCGCGGCTCGATGGAATTTTCCTGGTCCCCTTGCGGTATCCGGGAGGGTGCTGAACGCACGCGCCTCCACACGCGCCCCGAGGTCCCCGGGTGGCGTCAGACGGAGCCAGGAGTAGATCGAGAGAAGCTCCTTCGGCGTGTCCGCGAGGAGATCCTCGTAGCGGACGAGCAGCCTCCGAGCGGGCGGATGCTGCTCATAGGCGCGCCATACGATCTCGGTGCGCGCAACCCATCGTTGAGCCTCGCGCTCGATCAACTTGTCCCGCGCCGGGCCAACGAGGTTCTGCGCCACCCCAAAGGCTTCGTCCAGCCAGGATCCCGGCCGGTAGGCATCGAGGACCGAGTCGACTACGTCACGCCCGTCTCTCAGGAGGAACAGCAGGTGTGAGCGGGGGAGCACCCTCATCAACAGGTCGGCGCCCTCCGAGCCGTTCGGCTCCTGTACGACGAGATTCCGGGCATGACGCGAGACGTGGGGCGCCAGTCGCCTCAGGATGAGCTTGCGCAGCGGGGGTCCCCAATCGCTCACGTGGCGCTCCGAGAAAAAGTAGAGATCATCGTCGCGCAGGTCTCGCATCCGTACGCCAGCCGGTAGAGTCCCTTCCCCGTTCTCGACGAGGTAGGCCGCGAAGAGGCCGAGGTGCATGCCGATCAGCGGCTCTTGAAGAGCGGCGACACGAGGCAGCTCCTCAAGGAGGTACATCAGCCAGGTGCTCCCCGAGCGCGGCGAGCCCATCACCCACACCAGCTTGCGCTCGAGGGCTACCGATCGGCCAGAGGCGAGGACCCGCCCGAGTGTTCGCCTGGCGGGCATCATCTGCCCTTCCGCACTACTCCGTCGTGCCGGTGCTCGGATGCGGATTCGTCTGGTGTCGGGAGCCATGGCTGTTTCTGGCCGTAGAGGAGCAGGAGCGATCCTCCCGATAGCTCGTAGCGCGCGACGAGATGGCTTCGACCGGTCCCGGCGGCGAGGAGCTCGACCGGGACCGATGTCCGAGGAGACGGTCCCGGTGCCTCGGCGAAGAGGCCGAGAGCCACCATCGGCGCGACCTGCTCAAGCTGATGCAGGATCGCCACGGGGTCGCGCCCGGGGCCCGCGGCGTCGAGGCACAAAGCAGCATCAAGGTCGCCGGGCAGCTGGACGAGGCCCAGTTCGTAAATGGGGAGAAGCAGTCCACGGTCGCCCAAGCGCCATGTGAGGTAGGTGAGGGGCGGGCCCGGGTGGTCGGCGAACTGCACCGAATAGCCGGCCTGCGCAAGGCGCAACCCGTCGCTCCCGATGCCACAGCCGTACTCGAGGACTCTCGAGAGCGGAAGGAGGTGACGCTGGAGGAGCGAGAGGGCGTGGTCGGTCCTGCCCGCGAGCGCTTGGCGGGCGAGTTCGTAGAGACGATCTTGGTCTGACCATTCGCCTTCGGGCTGGGTCCCGCTGCTTGTCTTTACATCAGGGTGCCTGGAGCCGTACACGAGACGAGCCGAGTCGTAGCGCTCGCCGAGGTAGCGGCGGAGGTCGCACAGCTCAGCCGCCCGGTCCCAAGCCTCCAAGTAGACGGGCGCGAGACGACGATGGTAGCGGCGGTCCGCCTGCTGGCGGATGAGTCGATCAAGCCGCGTCCAATGGCGGGGCACAATGTCAATCAAACCGTCCAGGGGGAGGGCGTGGCCGAGCGCCGACGCCTTCATCCGACCCAAACAGCCCGCCTCTAGCTCCGGGTGCATGTCCACCATCAGACGCTCGCTCAGGGCCATGCAGGCGAACCTGCTCTTGAGGGCGGGCCAGTCATAGTCGTGGAGGTGATGGCAGATCGCGGCCGGTTCGTAGTACAGGCGAAGTCCCGAGTCGGAGAGCCGCAGCCCGCATTCGAGGTCCTCGAACGCGGCGAACGGGAAGTCCTCGTCGAAGCCGTCACACTCAATGAAAAGGTCACGTTTGATTGAAAGGTTGCTGCTGTAGAAATACCAATGGCTGACTTCTTGCTCGCCCTCCGGAGCCAGCGACGAGTACCAGCTTTGGGTATCCGACCAATCCATCCATCTGTTGATCTTGTTGCGCGCGACCGAAGGATGCCAACCGACGAAGCCGACGGCGGCGGCTTCGCGCTCCGGATGGCGCCGGTGGGTCTCGAGATGGCGCTCGACGAGCTCTGGGGCCGGGATCGTGTCGTCACCGAGGAACATGACGAGGGGCCTCTCGGTTGCTCGGGCTCCGAAGTTGCGCGCTGCGGCCGGCCCAGCGCGTGGCGTGATCAGCACACGGCCTGCGTCCAGTGTCGGCGGGTCCTGGTCGGTGCCGTCTACCACGATGATGGTCTCGAACCCAGAGACGCTCTGATGAGAGAGACTGGACAGGGTCCGACTGAGGATGTTCCACCGTTCACGGGTGGGTATCACGACCGTCAGGTCAGCCTCAGTGAACTCAGCCATTCTGGCGTCCGAGGATAGTCACGGCACAAGGCCCGACTACAGTCCGGGCTGCTGTGCGCATCCTGGTCCTCACCAATCAGTACCCGCCCCACAGCATCGGGGGCTACGCGTTGTCGTGCCAGTCCATCGTCGAGCACTTCGCGCTCCGGGGCCACAGCGTGTACGTGCTCACTTCGGATGCCAGCCTGCCGGGCGTGGCCCATGATCCTGATGAGGCTTCACGAGGCGTGCACCGGGACCTGTACCTCTGGTTTCGCGGCCTCGGGCGTCGGGAACCGAAGGTTCCAGAGCCTCCGTTTCGCCATCGCTTGAGGTACGAGCGCCGGAACCAACGGATCTTACGAGAAGTGCTGCTGGCGTGGCGTCCCGATGTGGTCTCGGTGTGGGAGATGGGAGCCATGTCGCTGTCGACGCTGACATTAGTCGAGCGGGCGGGGATTCCGATGGTCCTCAACTTGCATGACTACTGGCCCCAGTACGCGCCCCAATGGGACCCATGGTTGCGGTCCTTCGAGCTGCGGCCCTGGGTCCGGCCCTTCGTCGCGCCGCTCGGATTCGTGACGACCGCGCCGGAGCTCTCCAGCGCCCTGGTGAACGTTGTGAGCCACAGCCTGTGGGAGACGACAGCTGGCGAAAGTCGGTGGCAGTTCCCCGGCGCCAAGGTCATCGCCTTCGGCGTCGACCCGCTGCTGTTCCCCTTGCGTGAGTCTGAGGGTCGCGAGTGGTGCTGGAGGATCCTCTACGTGGGCCGGCTCGACTGGGCGAAGGGCCTGCGCACGCTCGCCCTGGCAATACGACACCTTCCGGACAATGCGTCCCTGGATGTCGTCGGAAACGGCGATCCCGAGCTTCCTGCGACGATGAAAGAGATCATCGGAGAACCCGGGGCCGCCGGGCGAGTCCGCTTCTCGAGTTGCCCGCGGTCCGAGCTGGCAGAACGATACCGGGCTGCGGACGTGGTGGTGTTCCCGAGCGAGTGGGACGAGCCGTTCGGATTGGTCCCACTAGAAGCAATGTCCTGTGGAGTGCCTGTCGTGGCGACGGGAACCGGCGGCTCCGGCGAGTACCTCCGTGACGGCGAGAACTGCCTGTTGTTCCCCCCCGGCGATCCGGTTCGTCTCGCCATGGCGGTGCAGAGGCTCGCGAGCGACCCATGGCTCCGCGCCAAGGTCGTGGAAGGGGGATCGCGCACGGCTAAGAGGCACTCACTCGAATGCAGCGCGAATGAGATCGAAAACCTCCACCTCGCCGCCGCTCGTCTCAGGTCGGAGCCGGCCCGGTGATGGACAGCCCGCCGGCGCCTCCGTCGGGTAGCGCTTCTCGCACCTCCCACTCGTAGTCGATGTCGAGCGCCCCGGCCACCCGGGAACTCATGAGCGCCACCGCACCTTCCCCTAGCTCGGTGCTTTCCACGCGGAAGGTGGTCGCGACCAGGATGTCGGTCATCCAGGCTCGCGAATCGCTGTCCGCCACCAAACAGGTGACCTCGTAGAGCCGCGGCCTCAGACGGAGCTCCCCAATCCTGAGGACGACTTCCCAGGGCCCAGGACCGACAACGGGCGGGACTTGGCCGTCCTCAGCCATGGAGCAGAACACCAGGTAGCCAGGACGGCCGTCGTTGATTCCGACGGCCACGTTGGGCCGCTCCAACCGGGGACTGTCGAACCGCAGATGGATCTCCAGGTAGTCACGGGGACCGAAAACGTGGCGCTCGTTGCCGTCGTCGCCATGGCAGGAAGCGCTGAGCAACGTCACCGAACCGGATGTAGACCCTTCGAAAGGCGTGCGGACCTGTGACCGAGCCTCCTCCACCCAGCCTAGATAGCAGTCGAGCACGTCGCGCACCGGACCTTGCGCCACGAGTCTTCCCCCGACGATGAAGGCGCCACGCTGGCAGAGCGCCTCCATGGCGCCCAGCTGATGGGTTACGAAAATGAGCGTTCTGCCCTCATTGGTGAACTGCGACATCTTCTGCACGCACTTGGCCTGGAAGGCCGCGTCTCCGACTGACAGCGCCTCGTCCACGACGAAGATGTCAGGGTCGATATGGGATGCTATCGAGAAGCCAAGTCGCAGCTGCATACCCGAGGAGTAGCGCTTCACCGGCATGTCGAGGACGTGGCCGAGTTCCGCAAAGTCGACGATGCTGTCGAACCTCTCGCGAATTTGCGCACCTCGCATGCCGAGGATCCTCCCGTAAAGCCAAATATTCTCCCGCCCGCTCAGCTCCGGGTGGACGCCGGATCCCACTTCCAGCAGCGCCCCGATCCTGCCCCGGACGTCGATGCGCCCCTCCGTCAGCGGCGACACCCGGGTCAGGAGCTTGAGGGCCGTGCTCTTTCCAGCACCGTTCGGCCCGATCAACCCAAAGCTCTCGCCTTCGGCGACGTCGAAGCTCACCCGGTCGAGGGCGAGAACCTCGGGCACTGGAGCCGACCCTGCCGGGTCCGGTCGGGAGAGTCCGGTTCGACGTCCGAGGGCCAAGAGTGCCTCGGTGACCAGCGCGGTTGGACGAGCCCTCGGGGCGCGGTAGCGCTTGGTCACATCCTGAAAGCTGACGGCGATTCTCACCGCTCCCCACAGCCCATGCTGATAACCGCCACTCTCGACCGGTCCATCCGAAGGACCCGCCACGTGTTCATATCACGTCGGCAAACCTGGGCTGGAGCCTACGGAACACCGCGTGGCCGATCCACAGGATCACGCACCCAGAGAAGAGGCTGGCGCCCAGGAGCTTCCAGTCGGGCGGCGCCCCGACGGCGACCACCCGGAAGTACCCATAGAGCTGGCCGGCCACAGGGTCGAGGAAGGCATAGGTGAGGCGCCAGTGTTGCGGCACCTTCGTGAGCGGATACACAACTGGGCTGGCGTACATCCAGAGCTGGATTACGAGCGGCAAGGCGAAGCGCATGTCCCGGTAGTGCACATAAAGGGCGGCAAATGGTAAGGATACGGCGATCACGGGGAGGACGATCGACACCATGAGCATGGGCAGGAAGAGCAAGTTCATTCCCAGATGTGCGCCAAGGAAAGGCGATACAGCGAGCAGCAACAATATCCCAATTGTGAGATCGACCATCGACGACATTACGACACCTAGGACAGCCGTCTCCTTGGGAAAGTACACCTTTCGAACAGTTCCCGACTCGGCGAGAAGGGCCACTGAAGCCAGGGATGTGGCGTTGGCGACGAATTGCCACGGAATCACTACCGACATCGAGAAGGCTGCATATGGAACTCCCCTCCCCACGCTCAAGTGCGCGATCCGGCTGAAGAGCACGGTGAAGATGCCAACAAACGCGAGCGGCTGGAGTACTGCCCACAAGAAGCCCAGGCTGGCCTGCTTGTATTTGAGTCTGAGATTGCGCGAGGCGAAAGATCGCATCACCTCGCGGTAGCGGATCACCTCTATCAGCGAAGAGAGGGTTGAGCGACGCTCGTTGGCGCGGATGACAAATAGTGGAGGCTCCGTCCGCGTCGAGGGCTGAGCCGTGTCCTCAGCAGTTGACTTTTTGCGCATCCGCGTCCACGGATTACCAGCGTAGTGGGGCCGTTGGTAGGCTGCCCACGTGGCTCGGGTTCTGTACTTTGTCACCTCCTATCGGAGCCCGTTGCAAGTTCTCCGCTTGATCGGGACAATTCGGCGTGGCAGTCCAGGGAGCGAGATCCTCATCCACCATGACAGGTTCCGGACCAGACTTGACCCTCTTGAGGTGAGCCAGGCGGCTCGAGGGGCTCATCTCGTGACAAGCCCGACACCGTTGTCTTGGGGCGATTTCTCGGTGGTCGACATGCATTGGCGTTGCTTCAAGTGGGCGCTGGACCGCATCGATTTCGACTGGGTAATCCTGCTCTCCGAGCAGGATTACCCAGTGTGGCCACTCGGAGAGACGGAGGAACTCCTTTCGAGATCTCATGCGGACGCATTCATGGACGCACACACCGTCGACGAGGCCACAGAGTGGCCTCAGGCGATCGGCTACAACAGGTATTTCTATTCCTATGCCGCCGTGCCAGGAGCGGCCATTGCGCATCGACTCTCGGTGCCTTGGTCTCCCCCGCTGAGGAGATGGCGCCAGTACGTTGTGAACATCGTCAACCGCCCCCCAGGGCGACTAGTGCGGGCCGAGACCTACCCCGACGGAATGCCTACCCGGATTGGCGTTCGGCGGAGGTCGACTCCGTTCTCAGACTCATTCGATTGCTGGGTTGGGAAGGCCTGGTGCGCACTCTCGCGCCGGGCGGTCGCGGAAGTCATCTCGTTCACCCGATCGGATTCGTCGTACCGGAATTACTACCGGTGGACTATCGTCCCGGAGGAGTCGGCCACGGCAAGCATCGTGATGAACTCACCGGATCTTCGGGTCGTGGCGCGGGACCTGCACTTCGAGCGCTGGTCCAACCCTTATTCTGGACATCCGGACGTGCTTTGCCGTGACGACCTCGACGAGATCTTGAGTTCGGGGATGCCCTTCGCCCGCAAGTTCGACCTCCGGATTGACCCGGGGGTCCTCGACGTGCTCGACGCGCAGCGCTTGCGGGCGTAGCGACGACAGCGCGCTCAGCCGACCTTGCACGGCTGACGTGCCGAGTCCCTCGGAGTCAGACGATCACGCCCCAGGTGGCCGGGACGTCGGGTGGCACATCTGGTGAGCGCTCCTCGGGGGGCCCGAAGTACTCAATGACCCGGGCCGGAGCTCCGACCGCGAGGCAGTAAGGGGGGATGGGGCGGGTGACGACCGAATTGGCCCCGATCACCGAGTGGTGGCCCACGTCGTTGATGATCGTGCACTGCGAGTGGATGGCGACATCGTCACCGATAGTGATCGGTCGCAGTTTGTAGGGTTGGTCCATCCAGGTCTTGGCGATGTCCCGGAACGTGTGGCCCCCGTCGACGACCAGGCTAGATAGCCCGATCCCGCAACGCTCGCCGATCGTGATCGACGTCGAGCAGGCGATGTGGGTGTAGTAGGTCAGATGCGACCCGGCCCCGATCCGAACCTCCCCATCGCCGTAGATCTCGATGTAAATGTGATGGCGGAGCTCGGTTCCTCGACCAATCACCAGAGTGCCGTCCTCGGGCATCCATAGGCGAAACCCGGGCCCGACGTCGACGTCCTCCTCGATCCTCAGGTTGGCGTGAAGGTGTGTCGCCTGAACGTAACGCTTTCGGGCTATGGAGGCGAGTCGGTGGAGTTCTACGTGGGTGGCCTTCCACGGCGCCCTGGCATAGTTCCGTCGCAAGGTGACGACACCTTACTCCTTGTTGGTGACGGCGACAGACTGCAACATCATGGGTGGCGAGGATTGTGGTCACACCCCTCGTCTATGATTACCATCGAGGGTCGCCCGAAGATCAACGACGGGCGAGACGTCCTCGACCGTGCAAGCAAGAGGTGACTGATGATCGTGTCGAGGGCGCGGGACCGATTGACGGCCCTGGTGCGGCGCATTGCAGGGCCGACGTGGTATGTCAGGGTACTTCGGCGCAGCGCCCTGACGGGTCTGGTATGGCAGACCGCCAACTTCACCCGGACAACATGGCTGGGCCATCCCATTTGGCAGAACCCACTCGATGCCTGGGTTCTCCAAGAGGCGATCGTCAGTGACGGCGTCGACCTTGTCATCGAATGCGGGACCAACCGGGGAGGATCGGCGCTTTACATGGCCTCCATCATGGACCTCCTGGGCCGGGGCCATGTCCTCTCCATCGACATCGAGAAGTTGACCCAAGTCGAGCACCCTCGAATCGACTTCATCGTGGGCTCCTCCACCGACTTGGCAACCCTTGGAGAGGTGGAGCGGCGAATGGGCGTTCTCCGGCCCGAGAAGACCATGGTTCTCCTTGACAGTGACCACGCCGGGGCGCACGTCCTCCGCGAGCTGCAGCTGTACGCACCGCTCGTACCAGTTGGTGGCTACGTCCTAGCTCAGGATGGATGCATTGACGAGCTCGGGTACATGCGGCACGATCGGCCTGGACCACTCTGGGCCATCCGCCGGTTCGTGGCCAGTGATTCACGCTTCGAGGTAGACGAAGAACGGTCCACCCGCTACCTGTATACCCATAGTCCCAGTGGCTGGCTTCGGCGGGTCTCCTGAGCCAATGGGTGACGTGGCGGAGAACCGCACCCTGTGGGACAGTAAGGACTGGCCAGACGAAGGCGAGAGCTGGTCGGAGTGGTGGGGGGACACCGGTGCACTCTGGTATGGGGGCATCCTGCCGCGTATCCACGCGTTCGTCCCAACCGGGACCATCCTCGAGATTGCACCGGGCTATGGCCGATGGACCCACTACCTGAGGAGCTTGTGTGACCGGCTGGTCCTCGTGGATCTGTCCCAACAATGTATCGATCACTGCAGCCAGCGCTTCGGGGAGGACCACCACATCGAGTATTTCGTCAACGATGGCCGGTCCCTCGATATGATTGAGGACTGTTCGTTGGACTTCGTGTTCAGCTTCGATTCACTGGTTCACGCCGAGGCAGATGTGCTGGAATCCTACCTGGGGCAGCTTCGAACCAAGCTGAAACCGGAGGGAATCGGCTTCATCCACCACTCCAACATCGGCCGTTACCGCAGGGCAATTCGGCTGGCGCGGGCTCTTCCCCCACGGGTGATGACTCGCCTCGTGGAACGCGGCATGCTTCCGGACCTCATCGCGTGGCGAGCGGAGAGCGTCACTGCTGAGGTCTTCTCCGGCCTCTGCGAGCGCGCTGGTTTGCGGTGCGTGGCTCAAGAGGAGATCAGCTGGCAGCGAGGCTTTCACCTGATCGACACAGTCTCAGTTTTCACACCTGCCAGGTCCGGATGGGATCGCTCAACGAGGCACATGCGCAACCCGCTCCTCCGATTGGAGGCGGCCCGCATGGCTGGCACCTACTCCCGCACGAGCTTTCACCATCAGGTCAACCCTTGACGGCGGATCGATCCGCGTTCCAGACCGTGCGGGCAAGGAAGACTGCTGGTCCCGAAGATGAGCGCTTGACCCGTCGCTACTGGACCTTCCGTCCAGACGATGTGCACTCGACCAGCCGGTGGTCGCGATTCGGGTACGTCAACCGGCAGCTGACGACTACAGTCGTCGAACTATTGAGTCACTGCAGTCTCGACATTGGCGCGCGGGTGCTCGACTACGGCTGCGCTGACCGACCGTACCGCTCGTTGCTGCCTGCGGACGTCCCGTATGTCGGTGCCGACCTGCCGGGCAACGCTGCGGCAGATATGGAGATCAGCGAGGATGGGCGTGTCGCGCTCCCGGAGGCCTCGATTGATCTCGTGCTCTCCACACAAGTGCTGGAACACGTTGAAGATCCCGATGTCTACTTGGCCGAGTGCTTCCGTCTGCTTGATGCCGGCGGCTGGCTCCTGCTTTCAACCCACGGGATCATGTACTACCACCAGGACCCGGAGGATTATTGGCGCTGGACTCGTGCCGGCCTGGAAAAGCTGATCATTGGCCACGGCTTTGAAGTGGTCACTACCCGGGGAGTGCTCGGCTTGGCCGCCGCCGCACTGCAGATTCTCCAGGACGGCACCTACTGGTATATGCCGCGTATGTTGCGGCAGCCTTTTGTCGCAGTGATGCAGACGCTCATCGTGCTCGCGGACCGCCTCTACCCGCGAGTCAACAGAGTGAATAACTGTCTCACCATTGCCGTACTCGCGCGGAAGCCGACTCGAAGCGCGTACTAAACGGCCGCCTCTGTCTGTGAAATCATCTGGCGAGATCCAAGTGGTTATGGCCAGCGACCGGTCCTACCTCCCATGGTGCGCGACCGGCCTCCTGTCATGCCTCCGCGCAACAACCGAGCAGCGGCTGCATTTCCATATCCTGCACGAAGGAACCATCCCATTGGACGCCCAAGCCAAGCTGACGGCAATGGTGCAAGCTCACGAGGGCAATATAGAGTTCAAGCTCATTGACGCCGGATTGCTCGGGGCACTGCCGACGAAGGGTCCGTCCCTTGGAGAGCGGATCAGCTGGGCGAGAGTTCTGCTGCCCGAGATGTTCCCGGCCCTGGAACGTGTCATCTATCTCGATGCCGACGTGCTGGCCATACGGTCTCTTTCGCCTCTGTGGGCCGAGGACCTGGATGGTGCGGTGCTTGGTGCGGTACGCAACGTCGTCGAACCGAGCATGCGCCCGCACGTCGCCTCCCTTGGTATCCGGGACCCACGCCACTACTTCAACGCCGGGGTGTTACTCGTCGACTTGGTGGCCTTGCGAGCCGAGCATTCGTGGGAGCGGATCTCGGAGTTCGTTCGGGGTGTGGCTCAACCACTGACGTGGTTCGACCAGGACGCCCTCAATGTGGTGTTCGCCGAGCAGTGGAAACCCCTCGAACCGCGGTGGAATGTACAGAATAGCTTCTGGGCATGGAGCCAGTGGGCGACCGACGTCTTCGGGAGCGAGGCTCTCGCCGAAGCGAACCGAAACCCGGCAATCCTCCACTTCGAGGGCCCCAGCATTTGCAAGCCGTGGCACTACCTTTCCCCGCACCCCCACCGGGAGCGCTATCTTGCCACCCTCGCCGATACGCCCTGGTTCGGTGAGCCGCTCACTGACCGGACAGTGGCGACTCGAGTAATCCGCCGTCTCCCGCCCGACCAGCGGATACCCGCCTATCTCAAGCTTGAGGGGTATCGGGACGGAGTCCGGCGGGCTGGGGCTCGGGCGAAGCGGGTGATTTCACCCTGAGCGGTCACCCGGGCCACGTATCCGGCCGGGCTCTGCCGTGGGTTGCCAGGGCGCGCTGCCCGCACCAGCTCAAGCCGTGAACTTGACGCCCATCCTTCCCGTGTAGTCGACCCTCGCGAGCAGTAACGGCTGGGCATCAGACGCAAAATACTCATCCGCCGCGCGCCGCGCCCCCTCCCAGTGTCCGTAGTCGTCGATGATCAGGACCCCACCCTCGGAGAGCCTCGGATAGAGGTGCACAAGCTCATGGTGCGTCGACTCGTACCAGTCAGTGTCCAACCTGAGGAGAGCTACCCTGACCGGCGCCTGCCCGGGGAGCGTCTCCTCGACGGGACCGGCCACGAAGTGGATGAGGTCACGCGGATAGCCTGTCGAGTAGAGGAGGTGTCGGACATGCTCGAAGCTGAAGATCTCCGGGCGGAAGGCCCAGTCCCACGCCCTTCGCCCCTGGCTCTCGTCCCGGGTCCACGTGGCGAGGGCCGACCGCTCCTGCTCAAAGGGTGAGGTGTCGAGTTCGCTTGGCCGGGTCATCCCCTCGAACGTGTCGTAGACGTAGAGTTCCCGGTCAGTTACGCCAAGGCGCTGGAGGGTGTCGATCATCGCGAGAACAGAACCGCCTCGCCATACGCCGCACTCAACCAAGGCACCAGGGATCCCACGGCGCACGACGTATTCAGTGGCGTCCATGAGCGCGACCAGCCTCTCGGGGCTCGTCAGCGTGTACGGTCGGACGCGCTCCAGTACCTCTGCTTCCAGAGCGCTGAAACTGGTGCTGACTTCTGGCGTCCCACCCACGTTGTCACGGGTTTCGCCGGATGGCCTCTGGATGAAAGCAGCGATGCGCCGCACAAGTGGTTTCATGGTCGTTGCCAAAAGCCGACACTTGGTCCGATGTTTTCCTATTCGGCAGGTCGAGGGTAGCCGACTCCTCGGCTGGGCCGGCGCCTTGAGCCAATGTGGATGGTCCCCCGGGTGATCAGCGTCGTGGTCCCAGCGCGCAATGCCGGGGCTGTGCTCGGAGGGCAGCTAGCCGCTCTGTGCGCCCAGTCCTACCAAGGTGAGTGGGAGGTGATCGTCGCCGACAACGGCTCCTCGGACGACACGGCAGCCGTGGCTCGCACCTGGATCAACCGGCTGCCTGGGCTTCGAGTGGTCCCAGCGTCGGCCACCCGTGGCCCCGGGGCAGCACGAAACGTCGGCGCCCGGTCAGCCGCCGGTGACCTGCTCGCCTTCTGCGATGCCGACGATCGAGTCGCTCCGGAGTGGCTGGCCGCATGCGAGAAAGCCTTGGAGGCGGCCGACGTCGTTGCGGGCGCTATCGACATCAGTACGCTTGCCAACCCCCCTGAGGAGCCCGGATACTTCAATGCCGAAATCTTCGAGTTCCTCCCCACGGGCCTCGGCGCCAACCTTGCGGCGCGGCGTGACGCATTCCTCGACCTCGGCGGCTTCGACGAAGCGATGCGTGTTGGCGAGGACGTCGATTTCTGCTGGCGGTCCCAGCTCGCTGGACTCCGCTATTCCGAAGCACCCGAGGCGCTGGTCGTGAAGCGGGTGCCAACGCGGACCATCGACATCCTCTGCAAGACCTTCTTGTATGGCCGATCAGATGTGGCCCTCTATAGCCGGTACCGCTCGAAGGGCATGCCGCGGCACCTTGGGCGGGCAGTGAGAGTCCCGGTATGGCTCTTTCGGCACCCTCATTTCCTATTGCGCCTACAAGGAAGAAAGCATTTGGCATGGGTCGCGGGGACCTACGCCGGCCGCCTCGTTGGCAGCATTGAGCACTGGGTGCTCTACCCTTGAAGGCCGCGCGGGCCGATGGCAACTGCACATAGGAAGGGGGAAGGGGAGCCGGGGGGAGCCCGCTTCGCGCTACGCTTCGGCGTGGGTGACTGCCCTCCGATGCATTGCATACTCATTCGGAAATACGCCAATTGAATCATTGGCCTCGGGCTCGCCAATCGTGGTAGCCGGCAATCGCGCGTCGCCCCAACTCTTGACCAACACCACCGGCACCATCGCACAACCCCATGATCCACCATTACTGACAGAAACGGTTCAAGCCGGATTCCACTCGGCTCCCGGTTCCACCACCCAGGAGCACTGTCGGGACCTCGCCACACAGCTCAATTGGGACGAAGCGATCGATTCCCGTCTCGAAAACCATTACCAAGGCGGACCGTGAAAACGACATTGCCACACGGCACTGGACCGGAGATTGCCGTGGTGATCCCGACCTACGAGCGGTTGGAGCGGCTTCCTGCGCTGCTTCGGAACCTGGCCGAGCAGTCTCTGTCCAGTGCACTATTCGAGGTCGTGGTGGTCGATGACTGCTCGTCAGGTGATGTGACCGGAGCCCTCGCAAGCTTGATGCCTCACCTTCCCTACAAGCTGCAGCTGCTCCGCACTCCGAAAAACGGCGGACCCGCCGCGGCTCGCAACCTGGGGTGGAAGTCCACCACTGCCCCGGTCTTGGCGTTTCTCGATGACGACTGCATGCCTTCGGCTGGTTGGCTTGAAGCCGGCCTGGTGGCCATGAAGAATGAGCCCAATGCCGGCGTCATACAGGGCCGCACGCTGGCGCCCGCCGGGCTTGACTTCCGGCGTATGAATGACTGGTACGTCTGGCGCGTCGTCGAGCAGTCAGATCCCGAATTCATGGCTTGCAACATCTTCTATCGCCGCCAGGTCTTCGAGCTCACCGCCGGTTTTGATGAAGAGATCGCCTGGTGGGGCGAGGACACGGCAGCGGGTTGGAAGGTTCTCGAAGCTGGCTGGGACCGTGGTTTCGCATTTGACGCCATGGTGACTCACGAAGTGGAGCGGCGGGGCTGGGGGTGGTTCGTTCGCAATGGGCTATGTGAGCGGAATATGATCCGTCTCGGCGTCGAGCACCCCGGGTACCGGAAGGAGATGTATTGGCGGTCCTGGGCATACCGTAAGGAGGATGTGGCGTTCTTGGCTGCTCTACTCGGTGCATTCCTGGCCTGGCGGATGCGCCCCGCACTGTTGCTCGCATTGCCATATCTTTGGTTGCGCCATCCCTCCATTCGACACCTCAACTTCTTCAGGCTCTGTTTTCAAGTGCCCGTGGTCGACGCGGCCAGAGTCATCGGGCACCTGGAGGGATCCCTTGCCAACCGGGTATTGGTACTTTAGGTGCCAATGACCTCAGCCTCGAAGGCGAAGCAGTCAGCACCTTCGTCGCCGAGACGGCGAGCGCGACAGGGTGGGTGTCGGGAAATCTCGGTCGCCATCCATACCTATCGGCGAGCACCTCAGTTCTACCCCCCGCTCGAGAACTTGAGCGACCAGACCGTTGACAGCGACCGTTTCGAGGTGGTAGTGGTCGACGACTGCTGGACCGACGACACTTCCGAGGTAGGCAAAGCCTTGGCACGGACGTTCCGCCAGGAGGTCGGGGACGAGGTCACAGCGTGAACGGGATGGTTGAAGCGGAACCAGACCGGGCGCACGCTAACTTTTGACGACCTCTCGCTTCCCCATGGCGAAGGTTGCCGCTTAGAAGGAATCCGTGGACATCTACCGACACTCTGAGCAGCGCCGCTGGCACCTCCTCCGCCACGGGCCCATTCACGTCCTGCGCCATCTACGCCAGGAAAGGCACGGGCACCGCCGTGTCCTCGTCGACCCTGAGGACCGGATTCGGAACATAGTCATCTACTTGTACATCGGCGTCGGACTCCTCGTCCTTGCTTTCGCCGCCATGTCCGTCATCGCGTATTCATCGATTCACCGGGCGCAGAACGACCTCAGTGCGGCCAAGGAGATCATCTCCAACGATCTGGGCAACAAGAGCCTCCTTACCACCGCCGGCGGCCGGGCCCAGCTGACGACGGACATCGGCGCCGTCTCCAAGTACGCCGCTGAGGCCACCGCCAGCCTGGAAGGGTCGACCTCGCTCCGGATCCTCGGCTACCTGCCCTACGTCGGCACTCAGCGCCAGGCGGTGATTGATCTGGCCCGAGACGTCGAATCGGCCACCGTCGCCGGGACGTCCATGCTGAGTGCGCTCAACACCCTGGTTACCCAAAGCAGCGGGACGACAGTTTCCCTGCCGGCACTGGCAGCTTTGGAGGACTCTGTAGTCAATGGTCACCGCGACCTTGCTGCGCTTGACCGCCCAACGACCGGCCTTTTGGGATCGATCGCCAAGGCGCGGTCCGCCTTTGACCGCGAGGACACCAAGCTTGTCCGCCTCCTCTCGCTCAGCGCAAAGACCATTGCCTTCGCGCGACCGTTCCTCGGCGCCGGCGGTCCCCAGACCTATCTGATCGCGGCCGAGAACAACGCCGAGATGCGCGACGGAGGGGCCGTCGAGTCACTTGACATACTGACCACCACCAACGGGACCTTCACCATTGCGCACGACACCACCTACGGGGACTACCTTCTGTCTTCGCCGGCCAACGTCACCTTGCCAGCGGGGACCACACAAGTCTTCGGGGCATACCAGCCCACTGAACAGTGGCCGGAGACAGTCACCACACCCGACTTCGCGCTCAGCGGGGAGAGCATGCAGGCCATGTGGGCCCAGGCCACGGGGCAGCATGTGGACGGCGTGATTGGCATGGACATCCCAGCCGTGGCCAGCATCTTGAAATTGACCGGTCCAGTGAGCGTGGCGGGGATTTCAACTCCAGTGAGCGCCACCAATTTGGCCGACACCCTGCTCAATCAGGCGTACCAAGGACTGACGGTGAACGATCCGCAGAATTCCCGTCGGGACAAGATCGCCGCTGTGGTCAAGGCGGCGATCAATCAAATGAAGCACGAGCAGGTCGACCTCGACTCCTTTGCCAGCACCCTGTCCACTGACGTCAACGGACGCCACCTCATGGTCTGGAGTGACGTTCCGGCCGATGAGTCCGGGTTGTCGACGCTCGATGCTGCCGGCACCCTTATTACAAGCGCTCCTGACCGCACCTTCCACATCGCGGTGGAGAACAACACGGTCGACAAACTGGACTACTTCGTGGCTGTTGGCGTCCACATGAACATCACCGTCGATGCCTCAGGCAATGCCCTGGTGAACTGCACCATCAAGGTGGTGAACTTCGCCCAACCCGGTCACGCTCCCTCCTACCAGTACGGGCCCGATGGGGTGAACGCCTTCGCGCCCGGCGAGTACGGGGCTCGGATCTTCTTCTGGGGTCCTTCCGGGACCTCCATGCCCGGTGCCATTTCCGAGTCGGGCTTGCAGGTGGTGCAGAGCCATTTCTCCCTCCTGCCGCACCAGCACAACCAGGTTGAATTCGCCACCTTCGTGCCTCACGCCGTGGTCGACGGCCATCTCAACCTCCGGTTCGTTCCCCAGGCCCGCCTGATCCCCGATCGGCTCACCGTCGACCTGAAGGCGCCCGACTGGAGCGTCCAAGGTGCCACCCACATGACCAGATCTTGGGGTTCCACGCTGAGCCTCAGCTGGGGTATGAAACGCTAAATCCATACGTTCTCCCTGGTAGAAGGAGCCTGGACCATGGTTTGCTTTGTCCCGGCCATGCAGTAACCTATGGGAAATATTCCGGAGGTCATTGGCGCGGCAGGGTGCCCGACCACCTGTACCCAATTAAGGAAGAGGCGTTTGTGCGAAAGAGAATTGGTAGCGTCGCAGCGATTTTGGTGCTCGGTGCCTCCGCGCTGACCATGGCCATGCCCGGTTCGGCCGGCGCAGCGACGACCGCCACGACCGCGCCAACGACCAACGCGGTCCCCACCAGCTGCTCGGTCAGCACGACGATCACTGTCTCCCCATCGTCGACATCGAGTGCGCCGGCCACTGCCACCCTGACCGCCACCTCCTGTCCTTTCGCCCCCGGCTCGGCGGTCACGCTCTCTTCTCCGTACAACACGCAGACGGTGAACGCGGACGCCACGACGGGCCAGCTCACGCTGACCTTTGGCGCCACCGACGTCCCCACCCTGTCGGTCAACGGCGGGACGTTCCAATCGGCCGTCTTCGGCGTGAACACCATCACGGCAACGGGTAAAAACGCCAGCGGAGCCACGAACACCGCCACGTTCCTCGTGGATATTGAAAGCGCCGCAACAGCCACGACGACGACGACCGCCACGGGCACCGGGTCCGGCTCGTTGGCCTTCACAGGTGCCGACCTGGCTGCGCTGATCGCGGCCGCCCTGGCCCTCATCCTGATGGGCACCGCCGTCGTGATCTACACTCGCCGCCGCGCCGCCGCAGACCACAAGGGCTAGCGGCACCTCGGTTCGTGGCCACCCTCACATGAGGGTGGGCCAGGAGCCCCAGATCAGGGAGTGGAGCAGGTCCGTCAACGCCTTCACCTCGGTCAACATGTGGCGGAAGTCCTCTGAGGACCCACCCATGGGGTCCGGAATGTCGTCCGGGCCCGAGTCCCCGATCAAGTCCAGATGGCGCCGGGCACCATGCATCCGTGCCAGCCACTCGGACAACGGTTCCTCGGGCGACCGCGGCCCGATTTCGCTCCCCCGCCGCACGAATTCGCGCAGGGTGAAGACCATGGGGAAAGAGGCCTGGTCCATTAACACGGTCTCACGGATGTGTTCGCGCGCCATGCCGATGACGAGGTCCGAGCGTTGGATGTCCTCGAACTCCATGCGGTGGGGTACGTGGCCTTCCAGGTCCAGGCCGAAGGCCGCCCCTTCCTTCAAGAGCTTGGCCGGTGGGCCGACTGTTGCCCCCCGAGTTCCGGCCGAACTGATCACCAGACCAGTGGGCCCGTCACGCTGGATCCGCTGACTCAGGAAATGGGCAGCACTGGGTGAGCGGCAGAGGTTCCCCGTGCATATGAAGAGAACTTCTGTCATGACGACAACCTTGGCACACCGCCTGCCGAGGGTCTGAACGTGCCACATTAGGTTAGCGCCATGAATATGCGGAGCCACGTCATGGGGGGAGGACGCAACAGCGGCTGGGCCGGGATGCGTTCATTGCGCCAGGATCGCTCGGTCCTCCAGCACCGTGTCAAGAAGGGCACGGCTCGGCGCATGCTCACGTTTGCCGTCCCCTACCGGAAGATCCTCGCCGTCTTCCTCCCCGTGGTCGTGTTGGCGGCTGCCGTCAGCGCGGTGAACCCGCTGATCCTGCGCGCGCTGATCGACAATGGCATTTACAAGAAGGACGCCTCCCTGGTGATTTGGCTGGCCATCCTGGTGGCCGGCCTGGCACTTTTCGATGCCGGGCTGGCCCTGACCGAACGGCGGATATCGGCCTACATCGGCGAAGGTCTGATCTTCGATATGCGCTCCAAGGTCTTCCGCCACATCCAGCGGATGCCCCTGGCCTTCTTCACCCGAACCCAGACCGGTGCCCTAGTCAGCCGATTGAACAACGATGTGATCGGGGCGCAGCAGGCCTTCACTGATCTCCTGTCCAATGTGGTCGGCAATCTGGTGACCGTCGTCATCGTGCTGGGGGCCATGTTCTTCCTGAGCTGGCCCATCACGTTGGCTGCGTTGGTGCTCCTGCCGGTCTTCCTCATCCCGGCCCGCCTGGTGGGTCGGCGCATCGGCTCTCTGACCATGGAGGGGTACAACCTCAACAGCGAAATGAACATGGTCATGCAGGAACGCTTCAATGTGGGCGGGGCCATGCTGGTCAAGCTGCTAGGTCGACCCGAGGTCGAAGCAACGTCCTTTGAGGCCAAGGCGGGGCGGGTGCGTGACATCGGCATCGCCCAGGCCACCTACGCCCGCATCTTCTTTGTCGCCTTGACCCTCACTGCCTCCCTGGCCACCGCCATCGTCTACGGGGTCGGCGGGGTGGCCGCTGTGCACGGCGCCCTCCAGGTGGGCACGGTGGTCGCCCTCACCCAGTACCTCACCCGACTGTACGGACCGTTGACCCAGCTCTCGAGCCTCAATCTCGACGTGATGACCGCCCTGGTCTCCTTCGAGCGCCTCTTCGAGGTGCTCGACATCATCCCCATGATTCAAGAGGACCCCGACGCGCTCGATATTCCTCGGGGCCAGGCCTCCATTGAATTCGACCAGGTGGATTTCGCCTACCCCGGAGCCGAAGAGGTCTCCCTGGCCTCCCTGGAGTCGGTGGCCGTCCTGGAGTCCGGCGCCAGCAACGAGATCCTGCACAACGTCTCCTTCAAGGTTGAGTCCGGTCAGATGGTGGCCCTGGTGGGGCCGTCGGGGGCGGGCAAGACCACCATCTCCTCCCTGGTCCCCCGCCTCTACGACGTGACGGCGGGCTCGGTCCGCCTGAGCGGGATCGATGTGCGCCGGGCCACCATGTCCTCTCTCCGCGATGTGGTCGGCGTGGTGACCCAGGATCCGCACCTGTTCCATGACACCCTGCGAGCCAACTTGCTCTATGCCCGCCCCGAGGCTTCGGAATCCGACATTCTGGCCGCGCTGGCCCAGGCACAGGTCGGCCACCTGGTGGGTGAGCTCCCCGACGGCTTGGACACCGTCATCGGCGAGCGGGGCTACCGGCTCTCCGGCGGCGAGAAGCAACGCGTCGCCCTGGCCCGGCTCATGCTCAAGGCCCCGGACATCGTGGTGCTCGACGAGGCCACGGCCCACCTCGATTCCGAGTCCGAAGCGGCTGTGCAACGTGCCTTGCGCGAGACCCTGAGCGGCCGCACGTCGCTGGTCATCGCCCACCGGCTGTCCACCGTGCGGGAGGCCGACGAACTGCTGGTGATCGACGACGGCCGGATCGTTGAACGCGGGACGCACATCAGCCTCCTGGCCGAGAACGGCCTCTACGCCGAGCTCTACCGAACCCAATTCGCCGACCAGGAGGTGGCTGGCTGACCAATTCGATCGGGTGGACCAGGGCCGAATAGGCAGCCGGAGCCAACAAAAGTAGAATCGGTTCTAATTGTCGAGCGGACACTCGGCCGCTACCCCAACCCACGGAGGTCCCCGATGCACAATGAGCTCTGCGAACGCCTTGGCATTGAATTCCCCATCTTTGCCTTCACCCACTGCCGTGACGTGGCCGCCGCCGTCTCCAACACTGGCGGAATGGGTGTGCTCGGCGCGGTCGGGTTCAGTGCCGACGAGCTCGAGTTGGAACTGACCTGGCTGGACGAGCATGTGGGCGACCGCCCCTACGGGGTCGACATCGTGATCCCGGGCAAGTACGAGGGCATGGGCGAACTCGACCCCGTCAAGCTGGAAGAGGAGCTGAAGGCCATGATCCCCGACGAGCACCGGGTGTTCGCCAAGAAGATCCTGGCCGATCACGGGGTGCCCGAGCTCACCGGCGGCCCCCGACGTGAGCTCCTGGGCTGGACGGCTGCCACTGCCGCTCCCCTGGTGGAGGTCATCCTCAAGCACGACAAGGTGAAGCTGGTGGCCAACGCGCTCGGAACCCCGCCCGACGATGTGATCGACCAGGTGCACGCGCGCGGGATGCTGATCGCCGCTCTGGCCGGATCGGTCAAGCACGCCTTGAACCACCAAGCCGCCGGCGTCGACATCGTCATCTGCCAGGGATCCGAGGGTGGTGGCCATACCGGCGATGTGGGCTCCATCGTCCTGTGGCCCGAGGTGATAGACGCCGTGGCCCCGACGCCCGTGCTGGCCGCCGGCGGGGTGGGGTCGGGCCGCCAGATGGCGGCCGCCATGGTGATGGGCGCCGCCGGTGTGTGGACCGGATCCCTCTGGCTCACCGTCGAAGAAGCCGACGTGCCCCCGAAACAGATGGAAAGTTACCTCAAGGCCACCTCACGTGACACCGTCAGGTCCCGTTCCTTCACGGGCAAACCCTGCCGCATGCTCAAGAACGACTGGACCGATGCCTGGGAGGACCCCGCCAACCCCAAGCCGCTCGGCATGCCCCTGCAGATGATGGTGGCCATTGAGGCCGTCTCCCGTGGCCACGCCTACCCCGAAGAGGCCCGGGACGTGAACTTCAACCCGGCCGGCCAGGTGATCGGCCTGGCCACCACGGTGCGCCGGACCCGCGATGTCGTCCTGGGCATGGTGGAGGAGTACATCGACGCGTTGGAGAAGGTGCAGCTGGTCGAGTAGGGGCAACCCCCGGATCGGGATGCGGCGTAGTCTGCCCAACCATGGATCTCCACCAGGCGCTCTACACGACGCGCGCCATGCGACGGGTCAAGCCCGACCCGATCCCCCACGATGTCCAGGCTCGGATCCTCGATGCCGCCATTCGGGCCCCCAGCGGGGGCAATCAGCAAAATTGGCGCTTCCTGCTGCTGGACGATGCGGCCAAGAGGGCAGCCCTGGCTCCCCTCTATCAGCACGCCATGGGCCAACTGTGGGAGACCGTCTACAAACCTCAACTGGACGCCGCCGCGGCCGATCCGCAATCCCCCTCCTCGGTGCAGTTCCTCCGGGTGCAACGCTCGGCCCAATGGCTGGCCGACCACTTCGAGGAGGTCCCGCTCTTCCTCTTCCCCTTCTGCCAGTACGACCCGAGTGGCGGCTCCATCTACCCCGCTGTGTGGAGCGCCATGTTGGCCGCCCGGGCCGAGGGCGTCGGGAGCTGCCTGACCGCGCTGCTCCAATTCTTCCACCCGGCCGAGACGTTGGAAATCCTGGAGGTGCCAACCGACCAGGGTTGGATCCTGACCGGCTGTGTGTCCTTCGGCTACCCGACGGGGACATGGGGAGTGGCGCCCCGGCGACCGGTCGACGAGGTGGCCTATCGCAACACGTGGGGTACCGACGTCGGTTTCACGGTGCCCGAGCCTCTTTGGGTCGGCTGACCCCGATCGCACCATTCCGGGATCCGGATGACTGACGGGGCGCCGGCCCGGCCGTGGACCTGGACCTGGGACCGCCTGCTGGTTGAGCCACGGCGGCCGCAAGCCATTCGCGAAGACCCCAACGCTCACTGGTTCGCCGTGGCCGCCGTCTGTGTCGGAGCCCTGATGGGCCAACTCGATGCCAGCATCGTGACCGTGGCGCTGCCGACGCTGCAAAGGTCGTTTCACTCCAGCGTCGGCTCGGTGACATGGGTCGGCCTCTCGTACCTGCTCGTCCTGGTGGCCAGCGTGACCGCCGTCGGCCGCTTCGCCGACATGTGGGGCCGCAAGCTCCTCTACGTCTACGGATTCGTCATCTTCGTCATCGCCTCGGTGCTGTGCGGTCTGGCCCCCGACCTCCCGGCCCTGTGCGCCTTCCGGGCCCTCCAAGCCCTTGGCGCCGCCATGCTCCAGGCCAACAGCCTGGCCATCATCGTGCTGGTGGTCCCGGCCAAGTCGCTCGGCCGGGCCATCGGACTGCAGGGGGCCGCCCAGGCGCTCGGACTGGCGTTGGGCCCCACCGTCGGCGGCCTGTTGCTGGAAGCCGGCGGGTGGCGCCTGATCTTCTTCGTCAACATTCCCTTCGGGATCTTCGGCGCCATCGCCGCGGTCATGCTTGTCCCGCGCAGCCGCGACCTGCTCCACCGGATGGCCTTTGACTGGACGGGCCTGGCCATCTTCTTCCCGACCGTCGTCTTCCTGCTGTCGGCCATCTCCTTAGGCACCACGCAAGGCTGGGGCTCCCCGCTGATAATCGGCTTCATGGCCGCGGTGCTGGTCTTGGGAGCGGCGTTCATCTGGCACGAGCACCGGGACGCCGACCCCATGCTGGACCTGGCGTTGTTCTCCAACCGGCGCTTCGGCGCCGGCATCATCAGCGGGATCGGTTCGTACCTGGTCATGTTCGGCGTGCTCCTCCTGATCCCCTTCTACCTCGAGCGGGGCTTGAGTCTGGGGTCGGCCCAGGCCGGCCTGGAACTCATGGCCATGCCAATCGCCTTCGGGATCGTGGCGCCTTTCGCAGGCCGTGTGGCTGACCGAATCGGTGCCCGGCCACTCACCGTGAGCGGAATGGCCCTGGTCTCCGGGGCACTGGTTCTCCTGGGTGTCGCCCGCCCGGGCACGTCGGGATTGCTGGCCCTGCTGGCGGCCATCGGCGTGGGACTGGGACTGTTCACGTCCCCGAACAATGCCGCCATCATGGGCGCCGCACCGGAGCAGCAGGCCGGCATGGCGTCCGGTGTCCTCAACATGAGCCGCGGCCTGGGCACGGCGCTTGGCCTGGCCGTGACCGGGCTGGTCTTCACCTTGAACGGGGGCAGCACCGGTACCTCGACGGCCGCCGACCACGCTTTCTCGGAGACCAGTTTCACGCTGGCCGCCATCGCGGGAGCAGCAGGAGCCGTGGCCGCTCTGCGGTCGAACGGCACCCTGGCCAACGCCAAGCTCGGCTCGGTTGAATAGAGCGAAATGGTGGCGACCGGCCGAGGTCGGGTGATCCCGGTGAGTCGTCAGCAATGCCTAAATGCGGTCGAGCTCCAGCATCTTGATGGCGTTGCCGCGGAGGATCTTGTAGGCCACTTCTTCGTCCAGTCCGGCGCACAGCTTCTCGATGTAGGCCTCCGAGTACGGCCAGGTGGTGTCCGTGTGCGGGTAATCGGTCTCGAAGCAGATGTTGTCCTCGCCAACTTCTTCGAGGGAGCGCAGCCCGTGGCGGTCGGCGGTGAAGCACCCGAAGATGCGGCCGTAATACTGGGTCGAGGGCGGGACCGCGATGCGGTCCTTGGCGTGCGTCCAGGCATCGTGCATCTCCCACACCGTGTCGGCGCGCTCGAGCACATAGGGGATCCAACCGATCTGGCCTTCTGAGTAGGCCAGCTTGAGCTTGGGGAAGCGGATCAAGTTGCCCGAGAACAGCCAGTCAGCCAGCGATGCCATGGCGTTGTTGAAGCCCAGGGTCACCCCGACAGCGGCTTGCGAGTCCGGCGAGGCGACCGGGTTGGACGATGAGGAGCCGACATGCATGCAGACCGTGACGCCGTAGTCATTGCACACCTGCCAGAGGGGGTCCCAGTAGTTGGTGTTGATGCTGGGCAACTTCAACCGGGTGGGGATCTCGGAAAAGGCGATGGCCCGCACGCCCCGCTCGGCATTGCGCTTGGTCTCGGCCGCCGCCAACTCGGCGTCCCAGAGCGGGATGAGGCAGAGCGGGAGATTCACCCCACCCGAGGGCGCACACCACTCCTCGACCATCCAGTCATTGTTGGCCTTGACGCAGGCCAGGCCGAGCTCCTTGTCCTTGCCCTCGTGGAAGGTCTGACCGCAGAATCGCGGAAAGGTGGGGAAGGGTAGCGACCCGTCGGTGTAGTTGAGCGCCAGGTCCTTGACCCTCTCGTCCCGGTCCCAGCAGCCCTTGCGCATGTCGTCGTAGGTGATGGCGGTCATCGTCATCTTCGTGCGGTCGAAGATGATGCCGCCCTTGTCGTCCAGGGTGGTCGAGGCCTGGGGAATGGCGACGAACTTCTTGTGCACGTAGATCAGCTCGTCGTCGTAGTACCAGGCACTGCCCCACTCGCCCTCGGGATCCTCGACCATGTCGTATTTCGCCCCCGACAGGTGCTTGAAGCTCCCCCACCTCTTCGTCTCCACTCGCGGGCCCCTCTCCCGCCACTTTTGGGGGAGCCAGGTCTGCCACACGTGGGGTGGCTCGACGACGTGATCGTCGACGCTGATGATCTTGGGAAGTGCCATTTGACCAGGGTAGTCCTTCCCTGACGCCAGCGTCAGGGAAGGGATAGGGTAAACCTTCGGGAACGGTGAAGGACACCGCAAGTTAAACGGCCGTTCGGGCGTTTCCCTAGTGTTGCCTCTTGGCCAGCGGCTGGGGGCGGAGTACGGACGTGGGGAGGAATGTGAAGGTGGGGCGAAAGCGAAACACTGCGCTGCTCGGGTTGATGGCGCTCTCACTGATGGCCACTTCATGCGGGGCCCGGGTCTCGGCCTATCTGGGTTCGGGTTCGTCTCAAGGGGGCTCGGGCGCTGCCAGTGCCGCTGGAGCCGCCACGGGGAACACCGGAGCCGCAGCAAGCAGCGGTTTGGGCTCAAGTGCCACGGGCAGCGCCAGTACGGGGAGCAGTTCCACCGGAAGCGTGGCCGGGACTCACAAAGCCGGCACAGCAGCAACGACGAAGACCGGGGCCGCCGCGGCCACTGGGGGCGTGAGCACGGCCGGCGCCAGCGCCACCCCGGCCGCCTCTCTGGCCTCACCCACTTCGGCCGGATTCGACTTCAGCCCGAAGGCAGAGGCCGCCGACTGCTCAGGCACGGCGGGCAACACCGCATCGGGACCTGGGGTGACGCCGACGTCGATCACGTTCGGCAATGTGAGCGGGCTCACCGGTCCGCTCCCGGGCAGTTTCCCTCAAGGCCCCCAAGGGATCGAGGCGCTCTTCGGGGCCATCAACTCAGCGGGAGGGATCTGCGGACGCAAGCTCGCCCTCCATGTCGAGGACGACGGGCAGAACGCCACCACCAACCAGTCGGACGTGGCCGACCTCATCCCCAACGTGCTCGCCTTCGTCGGCTCGACCTCTGACGCCGACATCGGCGGCGTGGCAGAAATGACCCAGGCCAACGTGTCCGACATCGGGTTCGCCATCGCCTGCCAGCGCTCCGTCGAACCGGTGTACTGGGGACCGGCCGGTGGGAGCTGCGTCCTGCCGGACGGGCCAAACGGGCAGTACTACATCCAGGACACCAGCTTCGCGGAGGCCAAGCAGTTCGGCTATTTCCCGGCCAAAATGGCCTTCCTGGCCTACGACATTTCCATCAGCGCCCAGGCGGCGAAACAGTACGAGCACGTCTACACAGGTTTGGGTGGCACCACGTGCTACACCGACTACTCCATATCCCCCACCACGGCCTCCCTGGAGAGCGATGTCGTGGCCATGCAGAATGCCGGCTGCACCGGATCCTTCAACACCATGGACGTGACGGGGAACGCCAAGCTGCTCCAGGCCATGCAGCAGCAGAACTACAAGCAGACCTACGTGTCCGCCACCTTCGACGCCTATACCCCGGACATGATCGCCACGGCGGGCCAGAGCGCGGCCCAGGGGCTGGTCGTTTCGTTGCCCTTCATACCTCTGACCGAGCCCCAGCCCATGGTGCAGATGTACCAGCAGCAGCTGGCTGCCTACGGAGGTAACCAGGGCAGCGGGTTCGGCTACCTGGGCTGGATTGCCGGGCAAATGTTGATCTACGCCCTGATCATGAGCGGGCACAATCCGACCCGGGCTTCCATCGTCCAATGGTTCAACACTTTGGTCAATTGGACCGGAGGCGGCTCAATCGGCGCCTACACGCCGAGTTCCCGGGGTAATGACAAGAGTGCCATCGGCTGTGGCGTCGATGCCTGGATCCAGGGCAACGGTTTCGTCCGGAAGTCGCCGCCTTCGGGCTTCTACTGTGGTGGAAGTCTGCAACCGGCAGGCAAGTGAGCGCCTTCTACCCATTCATCGTCATCGGGCTCTTCACCGGGAGCGTCTACGGGCTGGCCGCCATGGGTGTCGTGCTCACCTACAAGACGGTGGGCGTCTTCAACCTGGCCTACGGCGCCGTGGCCATGTTCTGCGCCTACACCTACTGGGAGCTGCATGACCACTGGGGCATCACCGCGTGGTTGGCCATGCCCATCCTCTTCCTGGTCGTGGCGCCCATCCTCGGCCTGATCCTCGAGGGCCTCTACCGTCCGCTGGCCGGGCTCTCGGCCGAGGTCCTCATCGTGGTGAGCCTGGGCATCCTGGCCGCGCTCGGGGCACTGGTGCCGATCATCTACGGCTCGCAGGACCGCCAACTCCAGGCCATCTTCCCCACCAAGACGTTCGTGCTGGGTTCACACCTCCACGTCGGCTACGACCAAATGGGGACGCTCGTGGTCTCGCTGTCCATGGCTGCCCTCTTGTGGGCCCTGCTCCGTCACACCAAATTCGGCACCTCCACCCGGGCCGTGGTCGACAATCCCGACCTGGCCGACATGATCGGCGTGCACGGTGACAACGTGCGGCGGGCGGCGTGGATCCTGTCGACCTTCTTCGCCGCCCTGGTCGGCATCATGATCAGCCCGCGGCAGGGCCTCGACATCTACCAATTGGTCCTGGTGGTGATCTACTGCTTCGCGCCCGCCGTGCTCGGTCGCCTGGTCAGCCTGCCGCTGGCCTACATCGGTGGCCTCATCCTGGGCATCATCGGCAGCATCCTCTCCAAGTATTCCAACTCGGGGACCGTGGCTAACCTTGAAGCGGCCTTTCCCTATCTGTCCCTCTTCGTGCTGCTCGTCGTGCTCGGACCTCGGCTCAAGGAGGTGGGGACAGCGACCAGGCGCCTGGCCGTGGCCGCCGTGGCCGCTCCGGGAAAGAAGAAGAGCGGCGCATCGGCGACGCTGTTTGCCATCGGCCAGGGACGATGGCGGGTCGGCGTGGATCGGAACTTGACACTCGGGCTGGTCGGGTTCGTGCTGGCCATCCTGGTACCGCTGGCCGTCCCGGGTCCACGGCTCCTCATCATCATCGGCGGCGTGATTTACGCCCTTATCGCCTTGACCCTGGTCGTGCTCACCGGTTGGGCGGGGCAGATCTCATTGGCCCAATTCTCCTTTGTCGGGGTGGGCGCCTTCACCGCCGGCCATCTGGCCGGGTCTCACGGCCAGCATTTCCTCTTCGCCGTCCTGATCGGCATGTTGTTGTCGGCCCCCCTGGCCGTGGTTGTCGGGTTGGCCTCGTTGCGCCTCTCCGGCCTCTACCTCGCTCTGGCCACCCTGGCCTTTGCTCTGGTCATGGACACCATCGTGTTCAACCGCACCGACGTCAGTGGTGGCCTCACCGGCATCAGCGTGCCACGACCGCAGATCTTCGGCATCTCCTTCACCGGGAGGATCGCGCTGTACGAGCTGGTGGTGGTCATCTTCGGCCTCATTGCCGTGGCGGCCTATGCGCTGCGTGCCGGCCCGATGGGCCGCCGCCTGCACATCCTGCGTGACTCGCCGCTGGCGGCATCGACGCTGGGGGTCAACCTGACCGTGACCAAGCTGGTCGTCTTCACCGCCTGCGCCATGGTGGCCGCACTGGGTGGTTCGTTCTACGGAGCCTGGACCCAAGCGATTACGCCGCTCGACTTCATGTGGACAGCCTCGCTGGAGCTCCTCCTCCTGGTCGTCCTGGGCGGGCGCGCCGTGATCAGCGGAGCCATCATCGCCGGCAGCGTCGTGGCCACCCAGGCCCTGCCCTTCATACCCGTCGAAGTGAACAAGATTCTGGCGCTCACCATCGCACTGGGCGTGATCGGCCTGGCCCAAGAGCCGGAGGGAACGGCCCGCATGACGGCGCGCCAGACGATGCACGTGCTGGCCGTCATGAAACCGCTCCCCAAACGCTATCGGAACACCCTTGGTTTGCCGGCACCGTCCGGGGCGGTTCCCGACCCTCCGGTTGACCGCCGAGTTCCGGCGCCCGCCGGATCCGGCGAAGGGGTCTCCAGCCATGTCGCCTGACCCGCTCGCCCCGGATCCGGTGCTCTCGGCCGAGGACGTCTCGGTGAAATTCGGCGGGTTGAGCGCGCTGGCCAATGTCTCCCTCCAGGTCCCATCCGGCCGCATCGTCGCCCTGATCGGGCCGAACGGAGCCGGCAAGACCACCATGTTCAACGTCCTCACCGGGTTGCAGGAGACGACGACGGGGCGGGTCAGGTTCAACGGAGCGGACATTTCGGGGTGGCCCACCTACCGCCGGGGCCGCGCCGGCATCGCCCGCACGTTTCAGCGCCTGGCGCTCTTCACGCGGCTGTCGGTGAGCGACAACCTGGTGGCGTCATGGGAGTCCTCCCACCGAGGTGGAGTGTTCGGTCGCGGGCGATCGCTGCGCCAGGAACGGGTGCACCAGGTCATGGAGCTGCTCAACCTGTGGCCCATCGCCGACCGACTGGCCGGAGAGCTCTCGACGGGACAGGGTCGCATGGTCGAGTTGGGCCGGGCGCTGTGCACCGACCCTCACGTGCTCCTGCTGGACGAGCCGGGCTCCGGGCTGGACGTCAAGGAGACGGCGGCCTTCTGTGATGTCTTACGCACCGTGGTGAGAGGTCCGTCCGCGCCGGCGGTGCTCCTGGTCGAGCACGACATGACCCTGGTCATGGAGGTGTGCTCGGCCCTCACGGTGCTGGACTTCGGCAAGGTCATCGCCTGCGGCTCCCCCGAAGAGATCCGCAACGACGAACTGGTGCGTGCCGCCTACCTGGGTGACGTCAGTGTCGCCTGAGCCGACAACTCCTCTGGCGCTCGAGGTGCGCGGCTTGCGGGTGTCCTACGGCGGTGTTCAGGCATTGCGGGACGTCTCCATGGTGGTGCCCGAGGGTTCGGTGGTGGCTGTGCTCGGCCCCAATGGGGCAGGCAAGAGCACCACTTTGCGCACGATTTCCGGGCTCATCCGGGCTCAGGAGGGCCGGATCTGGGTGCAGGGCCAGCGGATCGACCGCAAACCGGCCTACAAGATTGCCCGTATGGGGGTGGTCCACGTCCCCGAAGGTCGGGGCATCTTCCCCAGCCTCACCGTGCGGGAGAATCTCGAGATGGCCGAGGCGGCGGTCACCGAAGCCACGGACCCGGTGGCCGAGGGCATCGCCCTGTTTCCGGCCCTGGCCTCCCGCCTGCGCCAGCTGGCCGGCAGCATGTCGGGGGGCGAGCAGCAGATGCTGGCGCTGGCGCGCGCCCTGATGGCACAGCCGAAGCTCTTGATGGTTGATGAGATCAGCATGGGGCTGGCGCCACTCATCGTGGCCCAGCTCTTCGATGCCTTACGGGAGCGAGCTGAGGCCGGCATGAGCCTGCTCCTGGTTGAGCAGTACGTCGAGGCGGCGCTGGGGTTGGCGGACTACGTCTACGTCATGGACAAAGGCTCTATTGTGGATGTCGGGGAACCGTCCGACATGCGCCATGGGAGTCTGGCTTCGGCCTATTTGGGAGGGGTGGCATGAAAAGGCTCTACGCGGGTCCATATGCGGGATTGTTCAGAAAAGTTGGCGTGGCGGCAGGGGCGGCGCTCCTGGTGACGCTGGGTCCATTGGGCATGGCGGCGGCCGGGGCGGGAACGACCCTGCTCGGCTACAACGCCACCACGCTCGGCGTGGGAGCACAGTTCGGATTCAATGTCCCCAATGTCGTGCCGTTGCCCAATGAGAACCTGATCGAAGAGGACATCGCCTTTGCCCGCACCAACCTGGCCCAGGGGCCGCTGGTCGACGCCATTGGAGCGCCCTACTACCCGGGCGACGTGGCCTCCAACCTGGGCACCCTCCTGCAGACCGATGGCTTCCCCTTCCCGGTGCCCAACAACACCGTCCTGGCCGAGTCCAAGTACCCGCCTTCTCCGGGCTACTCGGGCCAGGCCAGTTTCGGAGTCAACCCGAATACCGCCCCTCCGGCGGCACCCAGCTCGTTCTACGCCACCGCCAATTCCAGTGCTGGCGGGGGTGGCGCCACCGGTTACGTGAGCAAACTTGCACTGAACGACTTCGGCGTGACTCCCACCCTTCCCCTCGGCGGGGGCCCATCGGCCACCGGCAGCCTGGTTGACATCGGCAACGTCAATGCCGCCAACACCGTCACCCTCACCTCAGGGAGCATCACGGCCAACGCAAGCTCGTCGGCCAAGTCCATCGACATCGCCGGCCTGGTGGATATCGCCGGCGTCACCGGAACCGCCAACGCAACCTCCGACGGCAACACCGGCACCCCGACGGCCGCGCTGCACGTCGGGCAGGTCACCGTTAACGGCCAAGGGGGGTACATCGATGCCACCGGCGTCCACATCAACACGAACAACCCTTCTACCTCGGGCATCACCCCGGCGCAGTTGCAACAGACCCTCAACGGGACCTTCGCCCAGGACGGGATCTCGGTGCGCGTGCTCGATCCCAAGCTGACGAGCTCCGGCGGCCAGGCCAGTGCCGACGCCGGTGGGCTGCAGGTCAGCATCGCCCACCAGCTCGACGTCCCGTTCGTGCCCGGTGAGCCGAATGTGCCGCTCCCCCAGCTGGGCAACCAAGGGCTCCCGGCCGGCCAGTACACGGTGACCACATCCATCACCTTCGGCCTGGCCCAGGCCGGTGTCACGGCCACCGCGCTGAGTTCGGAGATCTCGGTCGTGCCGACCACCTCGACCCCCACCACGACGTTGATCCCACTTCCCACCACCGCCGGAATCGTGGGCTCGACGGGCAACACGGGCAACACGGGATTGGCTGGGGGCTCCTTCGCCATCCCGACGGGTTCGTTGCAGAGCCTGAGCGCCACCGGACCGGGCAGCGCGGGCACGACGGCTCCGACTCCCCTCTCCTCGATAGCCTCGGGCTTCCCGCTCGCGGGCGTGCCGGCACCACTGGGGTGGGCCATCGCAGCCCTGGTGGGGTGCTTTGTATTCTGTTACCCGCTGCTGTTACTCGCCCGATATCAGTTCATTCCCCGAGGTAGAAAACGATGACGTTGGAGACCGAGATGGATCCCACTGCGGCGACAGCCGTGGTCGCTGAGCCCGAAGTGAGGGAGGTTCCGATCGATGAGGTCTTTCTTGACGACCTGCCTCCCCCGCCGCCATCGGGCCCGAAGGAAACGCCCTTGAAGCGACTCAAGCAACTCGGTTCCGGTGGCTCGCGTCCCAAGGGCCCGGCTCGGCCCGACGGGGAGGAGGGCGGATCCTTCGACCTGCGCAACACCTGGCAGGTGGCAGTCGGATCGATCCTCATCCCCCTCGGTTTCGTCGTCATCATCATCGCCTGGTACGGGGCGGCTCACGCCAGCGTGATACAACAGCAGTTCCCCTACCTGGTCAGCGGGGACTTCATCGGCCTGGGCATGGTGGTGGTCGGTGGCTTCCTGTTCTTCTCCCATTGGCTCTACCGCATTTACGACCAGGCCGACATCCACCACGAGGAACAATTGAAAGTCCTTGAACAGATCGCCGTGTCGTTGGCCTCGTTGCGAGGCGCTGGACCCCCGGGCGCCGCATCGGGAGACACCGCAGCCGAGGAGCCGGCACCGGGTGAGAGCGCACCGGTGACGTATTTCGCCACCGCTTCGGGCACCGTGTACCACCAGGCGGGCTGCGCGGTACTCACCCACAATTCCGAAGATCTGCGGGTGCTCGGACCTGGCAACCTGGCGGACCTGCGCCCGTGCCAGATCTGTTCGCCCGGCTAGTGGGCGGCAACATCCACCTCGAGTGCCTTGGCCAGGGGCAGAGCTACGAAAGGGCGACTGCCACCAGTGGACCGTACTGACCTTCGGCATCTGCGAGTTGAAGTGCGTCCAGGTATTTGCGTCGTACAGCTTCATGTTCCTCTCCGCTCCGACGCCCCCAGCTGTAAAGGTCGTCACCGAGGCCGAGTAGGCGAGCAAGCTCATTGGCGGTGATGCGAGCGTGGCGCCCATTTCCGTTCATGAATGGGTGAATGCTCAGCATGGAACGATGAAGGCGCACGCCGATTTCCTCTGCCGGGTATGTACCGTGGTCAATTTGCGCCTCAGTATTGCGGAGCAGGACTTCCCAGTCCTGAGAGATCATCGCAGGGTCGACGCCAATATTCGTCTCGCGCAACCGAAGTCTGCCTGCCCACGTCCAGACCCGTTGGAACATCCTTCGGTGAAGATCCCTGAGGGCAAACTGGTTCAATAGATCGGTTGTGGAATCGAATGGGTGGTCCCGGAGCCAAAGCCGGGCCACGGCGATGTTCTCGGCTTCCGCCCGGTTGAGGCCGCCGAGCGTCACGATGTCTTTGGAGGCGGGAGTCAGGAACTCCCTGTCACCCACCTCAATCGGGGTTTGCCCGAACTGCACGCAATGAGCATCCCAATCGCGGTTCCCCTCAGCAGGCTGGGCGCGGAGCCCGCTCCCTCCTGGAGCGGGCCGAGATGTGGGCGTTGCGGCGCGCGTGATGCCGTGTCGGCTGGTTCCCCGTCCGCTGCCGGCCTTGCTCATCGCCTGGCGATCGCCTGCATCACGAGCTTCTGGACCATTCCAGAGATTGCCTCGTCGCTCAGGGTTTGAGCTTCGAGAGCCATGGTCCAGGCAACCTCGTCGGCGATCTTCTGAGCTCCAGCCAGGATCGACTTGAATTCGTCGGCAGGGAGCACCACATCCCAACGAACCAGGTCCAGGGCGACGAGCGCCCTGTCAACGGTGGCCGACTTGGCCGTGCCCCGCTCATCGTTTAGCTCAAGGGACGAGACAGACGGTACCGCAACACCCAGCCTCCCGGCCAGGTCGGACATGCTGACACCAGCCCGTTCTCGTGCCTGTCGAAGTGTGGTTCGCATAAGGTCCTAATATTATAGTATTAGAAGAAGGCGACTACTCATGAGGTCTTGAACCTCCACTTCCCGATGGTGTGTTCGAGCTGTCTCACCGACACGGTGCGCCTGACGCTGGCGTGACGACGGGGTTACCCGTTCTCTGGTGGATGGCGCAGACACCACGCACCGGTATGGAGCCCACGGTGAAGAGCCGGTTGTCATCCACGCCATGCGAGCCCCCGCGACGAGCGACCTGGCGTTGGCTGAACGGGTCGCCGACACAAGGGCCAAAGGCCGCACGTGGACTCAAGTCGCCACCCGTGGTGGGCGTCAGCAAGCAAGCAGCCCGCGAGCGCTTCGGAGAGCCAGACCGGGCCTAGGTGGTTGGTGTCTTTCTC
>PNAT01000178.1 GCA_003169675.1 Acidimicrobiaceae bacterium | reverse complement strand
GTCGGACGAATTATCGAGGCTAGGCCCCTCAGGTTGAAAAGAGTGATGACGGCGAGGAAGCCGAGGCAGAGCGGCACCGTGGACGTCGTCAGGCGCGGGAAGGCCGAGGTGAGTGCGCCCACTCCCGCCGCTATGGAAACCGCCACGGTCAGCGTGTAGTCGACGATCAATGACGCCCCCGCCACCAGGCTGGCGCCCGCTCCCAAGTTGGCCCGGGAGACGGCGTAGGCACCGCCACCTCCCGGGTAGGCGTCGATGACCTGACGATAGGAAAATACCAGGATGGCCAGCAGCACCACGATGGCCAAGGTGATGGGAAGGATCTGGTGCAGGGAACCCATTCCGGCCACGGCCAGGACCACGACGATCGCTTCGGGGCCATAGGCGACCGATGTCAACGCGTCGAGTGAGAGGGCGGAGAGCCCTTCGACCGGTGTGATCTGCTCCTTGGACGCTTCGCTGGCGCGCACTGGCCGGCCGACGAGGACGTTCCACAGGGTTCGTCCTGCCGGTCGGTACCGCTGGGCTCCGTTCGCCACGTGCGCATCGTAGATTCGGAAAGTCCACTCATTAGTGGTGTCCCACATTCGGACCGGACCAGCGAGCTTGTAGTGCCGTTCATTGCAGAGACCCATGTTCAAATGCCGAGCTTGTCAACGAACGTTCGGTCGGACCACGACATGTCGCGCTCATTGTTTTTCTGAGCCACCCACCGCAATTTCTCTCACAACGTGGATTGCCACAACACGTTCCTCCACCAGTCCGAGCCCAATGGTCGGTAACTCACCGGTGGCGGGCCGAATGCAAGAACAGGGGTGGGTCATGGGCCAGCGTCGCGGGGTGCTTGGCGGAACCGACGGGTCGAGAAGATCGTTTAGCCGGAGGGGGTTCTTGACCACGGCGGGCGCAGCCGGGCTGGGCGCAGCAGGAGCAGTCGCCACCGGGTGGGTGCCCACCTTCAAGGTGAATCCGAAACCGATCGTGAAGATGAGCGTCGCCTACGCGTCCGCAAGCTGCTCGACCACACCGCCCACCGGATTCCCGTCGTCGATCGCGCTGTACCAGCAGGGCTACCAGAACTGGTCGGGCGAAACGGTGGTCGACAATGTGTGGACGTGCGCACCGACGAACGCGGCCGATGTGGTCACCGTCGCCAATTGGGCCTACGGCGCCGGCTATGTGATTCGCCCGCGCGGGTTCATGCACAACTGGGCACCCTTCACGATCACCAATGCGCAATCGTGCGCCAGCCCGATCATCCTCCTGGACACGACGACGTGGCTGGTTTCGATGGACATGGTCTCCGGACCTCCCCAGGCCGTAAAGGTCGGCACGGGGACCACCATGGAAGCGCTCCTGGGCTTCCTCGAGGGCAATTGATGTGGCCTGGCCTCGGTGCCAGCCGTCGGCCAGATCACCGTGGGTGGCGCGCTGGCAATTGATGGGCACGGAGCGGCCCTACCCGCCAAGGGTGAGCTACCAGAAACAGGACAAGCGTTCGGCTCGCTCAGCAACATGATTCTCTCGTTGGATGCCGTCGTGTGGGACAGCTCCAGTATTTCGTATCAGGTCAAGACCTACGACCGCACCATGCCGGAAACGAAGGCGTTGCTCACGCACCTGGGTCGGACGTTCATCACGTCAGTCACGCTGCAGGTGGCGGCCAATCAGAATCTGCGCTGCCAGAGCTTTACCAATGTCGCCGCGTCAACCCTCTTCGCCAGTCCCTCCACCGCGGGCAGTCAGAGTTTCGCCAGCTACCTCGCCAACACCGGCCGCGTCGAGGCGATTCTGTTCCCGTTCACCCAGTACCCATGGTTGAAGGTGTGGAGCGTCTGCCCGAACATGCCGCTGCTTTCCCGCCACACCACCGCCCCGTACAACTACGTCTTCCCCGACATCATCCCCCATTCGGTGGCCGTCCTCGTCAACAAGATCATCTCGGGAAACCCCGAAGCTGCCCTTGAGTTGGGACCGACGGAATATGCCGTGACGGTGGCCGGGCTAGCCGCCTTCCTGGCCTCGGACCTGTGGGGAGCGGCGAAGAACACGCAGCTCTACATCAAGGCCTCGACCCTGCGCCTCGCCGAGGGCGGCGGCGTCGTCCTGTGCCAGCGCTCCGACGTGCAGCGGGCGGTCAGCAAGTTCGCGGCGAAATACAACTCGCTGGTCGCCTCGTATCAGGCCAACGGCCAGTACCCCATGAACGGGCCGACCGAGATCCGGGCCACGGGTCTCGACAGCGGGTCCACCGTCCTCGTGTCGGGTGCCGAGCCTCCCTGTCTCTTCGCGCTGACCGAGCGGAGTGATCAACCCACCTGGGACACGGCACTGTGGCTCAACATGTTGACGATCCCGGGAACTCCCGGCTCGTACAACTTCTACACCGACATGGCGGCGTGGGCCCGCTCCAACTACGCGTCCTATGCCGGGGTACGGGTCGAGTGGTCCAAGGGCTGGGCCTACACGTCGACGGGGCCGTGGACCGACACCAACGCCATGACGGTCACCCTCCCCAATGACTTCACCATCGGACGAACGTCGACCGATGACTTTGCCTGGGCCCTGGCCACCTACGACACCCTCGACCCGCACCGGATCTTCTTGAATCCTCTCCTCGACCTGCTCGCTCCGTAGGGAGCCGGGGGCGCTCCACCTCACCAGGAGGGCGCCCCTCCATCGGTCCACACGAATATGGCCGCAGGGAGGCATGGCCGACCGTGCCTGATGTGTAACCGGGGTGCCGGATAGGTTGCAGTCATGGGGGATACGCGCTCGGGGAAAGCATCCGAGAGCGACGATGGTGCCGGGACGACGGTCGATGGAATTGCGCAGACGGCATCGGGGCGCGCCCGCATGCTCCGTTTCTGGCGCTCCCCACCTGATCAACCCCGCTGGGCCCGCCCAGCGCTGCTTTTCGTCGCCGGCCTGGCCGCCCTCTCTTACGCCTGGGGTATCGCTCACGTCACTCTGGAGACCTACTACGCCGCCGCGGCGCGCAGCATGGCGCAGAGCTGGCACAACTTCTTCTTCGCCTCCTTTGACCCCTGGGGCACCGTGTCGATCGACAAGCTGCCGGGCGCTTTGTGGCTCCAGGCGCTGTCACTGCGCTTCTTCGGCTTCCATCTCTGGGCCATCGCACTTCCCCAGGTGCTGGAAGGCACGCTCACCGTCCTGGTCCTCTACCGGGTGGTGAGGCGCGTGGCCGGTCCCGCCGCTGGTCTCACTGCTTCGATCGTGCTGGCGGCCAGTCCGGTCACTGTCTTGTTGCATCGAGGCAACGTCTCGGACTCGCTCCTCATCCTTCTCCTCGTCCTGGCGGCCGATGCCGCCACGGTCGCCTTCATGACCGGACGGCTGGGATCCCTCGTCGTGGCCGGGGTATGGGTCGGCCTGGCCTTCCAAGCCAAGATGCTGCAGGCGTGGCTCGTGCTCCCTGCCCTCTATGGGGCCTACGTGCTGGCGGCGCCGGTCGTGTCCCTCTACCGCCGCTGCGGGCACGTACTTCTCTCCGGGTTGGCGGTGCTGGTCGTCTCCTTGAGTTGGGTCTCCCTCGTCTCCCTCGTCCCGGCGCACAGTCGGCCCTACGCCGACGGCAGCTGCGACAACTCGGTTCTCAGCCAGGTCTTCCTCTACAACGGGGCGGACCGCCTGACCGGGAAGGTGCTGGCAGAGTCCGGATGCACTCCCGCACTCGGCCGACCATCTGAGAGCGCGGTACCGGCATCGACCACCGTGACAGGCACCGTTGCCGTCACCCGAGGGCCCGGCCGTTTCCTCAGCGGCCCCTTTGGTCGCGACGCGGCCTGGGTCCTGGTGCCCTCACTGGTCGCCCTGGTCGCGCTCCTCATCGTGCGACGGCGAGAACCTCGGACGGACCCCCTTCGAGCCGCCACCGTCATGTGGACGGCCACTCTGTTCCTCACCTGGACCTTCTTCAGCTCCTCGGACTTCCTCAACTCGTACTACCTGGCTGCGTTGATCCCGCCACTGGCCGCGCTGTTCGGCATGGGGTTGGCTATGGCCTGGCGCTTGCGCCAGCAGTCCCGCGCCGTGCCTCTGGTGACCTTGACCACCGTGGCCGTCTCCGCCGCCTACGCCGTGGCCCTGGTACCGAACGATGCCGGTGTCCGACCCTGGGTCATCGCCACCACGGCCCTGGCGTCGTTGTCGGCCATCGGGCTTCTCGCCTTCTCACTCATCCGAAATCTGTCGACGGCCCGCATCAGGACGGCGGGACTGGGCTGCGCCGCTGTCGCGCTGCTTCTGGGTCCGGCCTGGGCCTCGGCCACCGTGGTGGTCGCGGGACTGGGTCCCTTCGACTCGCCCTATCAACCGGCCGCGTTGACAGCTCTCATCCAGACGGAGAACCACGGTGCTCTGGCCACATGGCCGGCGCTCAACCGTGACGCGGCGCGCGTCCCTTCCTCGGTGAGCGTCGACACCCAAGAGTCCTCGTCCGCCGTCAGCCTCGCCACGCTGGCCACCGGACGTGAGTTCCTCCCGGTGGGGGGCTTCACGGGCCGGGTACCGAACCCGACCGTGCCGCAGTTCATACGCGATGTCATGCGACACCGCATCGAGCGGGTGCTGGTCGCCGTGCGGCCGCTCACCGGGAGTCCCGATCTGCGTTGGGTGGCGGCGCACTGCGGGCCCGCTCCCACGAGTAGCGGGGCGGTCCATCAGGGTGGGGTGACCTACCGACACTTCCTCTGCGAGCCGGCCGACGCCACCGCCAGGTGAGCGCCGGCGCCGGGCGGTCGACTACGAGGTGGAATTGGCCGAACTGGAAGGGCAGTTGCCCGGGTACTGCAGGCCCCACAGGGTCTCCAACTGGGCCGGAATCTGGCCCGGGCACGGTGCGCCCAGGAAGCCGGCCACCATGGTCCACGAACCTCCGGTCGTCTCGGTGAAGACACCGCAACACCCTTCGTCCTGCATGGAGACCTGGGTCTGCTGGCTCGAATTGGCGGTTGGGTAGAAGCTGGCAATGGCCCAGTAGGTGTTCGTTGAGGGAATGAAGGCGTAGTACACCGATCCGGGCGCCGTCCCCGCCACCTCATTGGCCGGAAGGTGGTTGTGGGCCACATAGGCGGCCGTGAGCTGACTTTTCAAGGCCGCGGTCGCCGTCTGGTTCTGAGCCGGGCCTAAGTCGGCGGTGGTTGAGGTGCTGGACGCGGATGCCGTGGTCGACGCGACGGTGGTCGTCGTTGACCTCGCATTGGAATGCCCCCCGTTACTGCAGCCGCCAAGCACCAATGCGCCCAGCGCAAGGGGCACCAACACTCGCAATGCCTGCTCCATGTTCATACGTCGAGGAAACGGCGGATGGCGATGGCGGAGCCGATGGATCCCACCGCCATGCCGATGATGACGACAACCACGTTGGTCCCCACCAATTGCCACCCGCTCATGCGCATGGCGGTGAACAGGTTGCTGCTGCCCCCGTTTCCGCCGGCATGATTGATGAGGACATACACCCCATAGACCGCACCGGCCGCCAGGGCCGAACCGAAGAAGCCTTGAACGAGCCCTTCGGACATGAACGGCACCCGAATGAACCAGTTGGTGGCGCCCACCAATTTCATCACCGACACCTCACGACGCCGGGCGAAAATGGCCATGCGAATGGAGTTGAGGATCAGCACCGCGGCCGAAATGATGAGCACGATGGCGATGGCCAGGCAGACCCACTTGGAGTAGTTGATGAATTTCTCCTCGGAGCGGATCGTCTGGGTGGGTTCGGTCACCGTGAGCACCCCGGCCGTGCCGTTGAACGTGTGCACCACCTGAGCCGCGTCGGCCAGGGCCACCGGCGTGCACCAGTAGGACGTGGGCATCGCAGCCACGCTCGTCGCCTGGAAGACGTCGGACGGGAGCAGCTTGCGGGCTTCGGCGAAGTTGCGCGCTTTGGTCCAGTAGGCGCAGGGCTGTTCGACATAGTTCAATTGAGCCAATTCGGTGGCCACCGCGGCGATCTCCTGCGGGTTGGCGCCCGGCGCCATCCAAACCGTGACCTTGGTGCCGCGCTCCAACGTCCCGGTGGCATTGGCCGAGCCCTGACGGAGCAGGAGGGCGGCGCCGACCAAGGTCAGTGAGACGGCCACCGTCAAGATGGCGGCCACGGTCATCAGGCGATTGCGCCATAGGTTCGACGCCGTTTCGCGGACGACGTAGTCGACAGAGACCGCCACGTCAGCCCATGCCGCCGGCGCCCACATCGACCACCTGCGTGGCCGGACCGTCGATGCCATAGACGCCGCGGGCCTGGTCGCGCACGAGGATCCCGTTGCTCAACTCAATGACGCGGCGGCGCATCTTGTCCACCAGCACCTCGTCGTGGGTGGCCACCACGACCGTCGTGCCCGTCCGGTTGATGCGGTCCAGCAATTGCATGATGCCCTGGCTGGTCTGCGGGTCCAAGTTCCCCGTCGGCTCGTCGGCCAGCAGGATGAGCGGGCGGTTGACGAAGGCCCGGGCCACGGCGACCCGTTGCTGCTCGCCACCGGAGAGCTCGCCGGGCAGGTTGTCGGTCTTCTTGGCCAGTCCCACCAGGTCGAGGACCTGAGGCACCTGATTGGACACCACGTGGCGGGGCCGCCCGATGACCTCGAGCGCGAAGGCGACGTTCTCGAAGACGGTCTTGTTCGGCAGCAGGCGGAAGTCCTGGAAGACGCAGCCGATGTTGCGGCGCAGGTAGGGCACCCGCCACTTTGGGAGATCCACAATATTGCGCCCGGCCTCAAGGATCTGGCCGCTGTCGGGGAGCTCCTCGCGCAACAGCAGCCTGATGAACGTGGTCTTGCCCGAACCCGACGAGCCGACCAGGAAAACGAACTCCCCCTTGTCGATCTCAATCGAGATGTCGCGCAGGGCGACGGTCGATCCCTTGTAGGTCTTGGTGACGTTATCGAAACGGATCATGGTGAGAGGGCACTACCAACCACCGCGCCGCGATGGTGCAACACGACGATCCTACCTTCACCTCCTGGCGCGTTGGGGTCATCGACTCCGACGCAGGTCACGCCGCTACGGACTACGCGTTCCCGCGCTGGCGGCGCAGTTCGGCCTCCATGAAGGCCTCGAGGTCGCCATCGAGCACCGCGTCCACGTTGCCGGTCTCATAGGAGGTGCGCAGATCCTTGACCAGCTGGTAGGGCGCCAGCACGTAGGAGCGAATCTGGTTCCCCCAGGCATTGTCACCTCGGTCGCCACTGAGGGCGTCGAGCTCGGCCCGCCGTTCGTGGCGCGCCCGGTCGGCCAACTTGGCTCCGAGGATCTGCATGGCCTTCGCCTTGTTCTGGTGCTGGCTGCGCTCGTTCTGGCAGGACACAACCAGTCCGGTCGGCAAGTGGGTCAACCGCACGGCCGAATCGGTCTTGTTGACGTGCTGACCGCCGGCGCCCGACGAGCGGTAGGTGTCGATGCGCAGATCCTTCTCGTCAATCTCCACCTCACTGGACACGTCCTCCAGGAACGGGGTGACGTCCATGGAGGCGAAGCTGGTCTGTCGTCGGCGTTGCGAGTCAAAGGGCGACATGCGCACCAAGCGGTGCACACCGCGTTCGGTGGCCAGCAGGCCGTAGGCGAAGCGCCCGTGCACAATGAAGGTGGCCGAGAGCAACCCGGCCTCCTGCCCTTCGGTCGCCTCGTCCAACTCGACGGTGAAGCCCCGCCGCTCGGCCCAGCGTTGATACATGCGCAACATCATCTCGGTCCAGTCCTGCGCGTCGGTGCCGCCGGCGCCGGCGTGCACCTCGGCCACCGCGTCATGCTCGTCGTACTCACCCGAGAAGAGCGACTGCAATTCGAGCGCGGCCAGGCGCGACCTCAGCGCGTCCACCGTCTCGACCAGCTCGGCGTCCAACGACGCATCCGGCGCTCCCCCAGCCTTCGACTCGTCAATGAGCTCTGACAGGGCCCGGGCATCGTTGAGCACGGCGCGCAACCCGGTCAGCTGCTCCATGTCCGCCGTCACCTTGCCCAATTCGGTGGTGACCGACCGGGCGTGGTCGCCGTCGTCCCACAAGTCGGGAAGGGCCGCCTCGGACTCCAGCTCGAGACGGCGCGCCGTGAGCCTGTCCAGTCCGAGATAGCGCTCGGCTTCGGCCAGCCGGGCCTCGGACTCTTCTAGTTCGGATGCGAAATCCCGGGGTTGCTCAGGCTGCGCCATGGCAGAACTTGAATTTCTTCCCGCTCCCGCACCAGCAGGGCTCGTTGCGGCCCACCTTCTCGTGCTCGGCCTTGACGATGGGCACGAAGGCGCTCTGGTCGTTGGCCCGGGGTGGGCTCAGCGGCGCCACGCTGGTGCCGTGCTCGGCCAGCAGGGCCGAGGCCAGGGCGCCCGTCTCGGCCACCGGGTCCTCCGCCGCGGCATAGACCGCCCGCTCCAGGTCGGGTTCGGCCGATGGTGCCTGGACGGCCTCGACATGGAGGATGTAGCGGAGATAATCGTTATCGATCACCTCGATCAGCTGGCCGAACATGGAGTAGCCCTCCTGCTGCCAGGCGTTGAGGGGGTCGGCCTGCACCGTCCAGCGCAGGTGGATGCCGTCCTTCAGGTTGTCCATCTCGGCCAGGTGGTCGCGCCAGCGCTGGTCCATGATCTGCAGCATCACGTCGCGCTCAATCTGGCGCATGGTCTCAGCGCCGCCCGGCATGGCTTCGGAGTGCTGCTCGTAGTACTCGAGGGCCTCCTCGACGATGCTCTCGACCAGATCCTCGGTGGTGGCGGCCTGGGCCAGGTCGGCTACCGAGAACTTGGTCGGGTAGTACTGGGCCAGGCTGTCGATGAGGCCCTTGAGATCCCACTCTTCGATGTACGCGCTGGGGCAGTGCTCGGCCACTAGCGTCTCGGCCGCACCGGCCAGCAGATCTTCGGTGTGCTCCTCGAGGTCGTCGCCATCGATGATGCGCAACCGCCGCTCGTAAATGACCTGGCGCTGCTGGTTCATGACCTCGTCGTACTTGAGGGCGTCCTTGCGCATCTCCCCGTTGCGGGCCTCGACTGTATTCTGGGCCCGCTCGATGGCCTTGGCCACCGTCTTGGACTCAATGGGCACGTCGTCGGGCAGGGTCCGGCCCATGACCCAGCTCATGGCCCCGGTGGCGAACAGCCGGAGCAGCTCGTCGTCCAGGCTGAGGTAGAAGCGGCTCTCGCCCGGGTCTCCTTGGCGGCCCGACCGGCCGCGNNTGCGGCGGCTCTCGTGCCGCTCGCTGCCCAGCACATAGAGGCCACCGAGCCTGCGTACCTCTTCGCCCTCGGCCCGGCAGCGGGCCTCGAAGCTGGACCGGCGGCGGGCCAGCTCGGCCGCGCCCTCCTCGGTGGTGACGTCGATGCCGTCG
>PNAT01000015.1 GCA_003169675.1 Acidimicrobiaceae bacterium | reverse complement strand
GATGCAGGAAGGGAGCGCCGGGTTCGAGGCGGGCACCTTCGGCTACGAGGAGGTGCTTGAGCACCCCGACGCGGCGACGGTACGACGGAGGGGGAGGGCAGGTACGGCCGTGGGTCGAGCGGTTCATGGGGTTCTCCAATTGATTGACCTGGAGACCGGCCACGATCTCGATGCACTGGCTCGGGCCCAGGCCGTGGCTGAAGGGATCGCTGACCGTGAAAAAGAGGTTCGGGAGTTGGTCCGCGCTGGGCTGGACTCCGACACCGTTCGCCTTGCTGTGGCAAGTGGTCGGTACTGGCGTGAGGTCTATGTGGGGGTCCCGGTCGGGGAGCGCGTGCTCGAGGGCTTCATCGACCTGCTCTTTGAGACCCCTGACGGTCTGACCATCGTCGACTACAAGACCGATCGTCTCGGGGCGGACAAGGACACGGAAGCGATCACCGGTCGCTACCGGCTGCAGGGGGCTTCTTACGCGCTGGCACTGCGGACGGCTCTGGGCAAACCAATTGTTGATTGCATCTTCCTCGTCTTGAGCCCAGGGACATCGATGGCTATTGAACTGCCTGACCTGAGCTCGGAAATGTCGAAGGTGGAGGACCTTTTGAACCTTCCACTTTCCTGAAGCAAGGATCACGGAGGTCGCTTTGACGCCCCCTTAGAATGTCCGGAATCACCCGGCGCTAGCGGAATACAAAGCTTGAACAGCAATCACACAGCCTGCGTTCAGGCAAATAGCCCATGATGGCGACACCAATGCGGTGTAGGGGGCGCCGTGGAGCGGGCGAGAAAAGGATGATGATGAAGATATTGGTACTCGGCGGTGACGGCTACCTCGGGTGGCCGACAGCACTCCACCTCTCTGCCTTGGGGCACCACATCACCGTGGTCGACAATCTGGTGCGGCGTGAGTACGACGCCGAAATGGGTGTCGACAGCGTGGTGCCGATCGCCCTCCTTGATGAGCGCGTGAAAAAGTGGAAAGAGGTGTCCGGGCGTCGGATCGACGTTCGGATTGGCAACCTCACCGACGCCGCATTCACGTACGGCGTTGTCGCTGAATGCAAGCCAGATGCCATTGTGCACTTCGGTGAGCAGCGCTCGGCTCCCTACTCAATGATTGACAGGGAACATGCGGTCTACACACAGGTGAATAACGTGGTCGGCACGCTTAATCTCATGTACGCCATTGCCGAGACGAATCCCGGAATCCATTTGGTCAAGTTGGGGACGATGGGCGAATACGGATACCCCGACATCGACATCGAAGAGGGATTCATTGAGATCACCCACAAGGCCAGCACTGACGTCCTGCCCTACCCCAAGCAGCCTGGCTCCTTTTACCACCTGTCCAAGGCTCATGACAGTGCAAACATCATGTTCGCCTGCCGGGTATGGGGGTTGCGCTCCACCGATCTGAACCAGGGCATTGTCTACGGACAGTCCACCATCGAGACTGACCTCGACCCTGTACTGGCCACACGCTTCGACTACGACGGTGTATTCGGCACCGTGCTCAACCGCTTCTGTGTCCAAGCCGTGATGGGTCGTCCACTTACGGTGTACGGCGCTGGTGGCCAGACCCGGGGCATGCTGCATATCCGGGACACCGTGGCTTGCGTCACCCTGGCCCTCGAGAACCCCGCCGAGCAGGGTGAGTTCCGCGTGTTCAATCAGTTCACCGAATCGTTTTCGGTGCGTGACATGGCGGAAATGGTCAAAAAGGCATCCACCAAACCCGTGCAGATCGCACAGGGGTTGGCCAACCCAAGAGTCGAGCGCGAGGAGCACTACTTTCACGCCGCCAACACCAAGCTGCTCGATCTCGGACTTGAGCCTCACCTGCTCAATTCCGGTGTCATTGCCGGGATGCTGGACCTGGTGGAGCGCTACCGAGACCGGGTGGACCCCGAGGCCATCGCACCCACCGTGCAATGGCGATCGAGTGCCAGCACGCTCAAGACGGGAAACACATCCTCTGACGCGTCATTCTTGGAGGTTTGAGTCCGGCATTAGCGTGGCGCGGCGATGTCGCCACTGATTCCACGCCGTCGCTCTCGCCGCCGATCGGGGTCGGGACGCGTCCTCCTCCTTGTAGGCGCCCTCATCGTGACCGGTGTGCTGATCGGGGGATTCGCCCTGATATCCCGCCAATCAGGTCGTTATGACACGAACCTGAACCGTTCGTTCGCCACGCAGGGAGGCGTTCTGGCCGACGAGTCCAACGCCACCGCGTCCGACGTACGCCACCTAATGGCGTCCCTGCAGTCCCAGGATCGTCGGAGCGTTCAGGCCGAGCTGGACAACGTCGTGCAGCAGACCGGGCAGCAGGCAGCACGGGCCGACACGTTCGCGGTCCCGGCACCTCCCGAAGAACGTCAAGGGCAGTTCGCCGCCGTCTTCTCGGACCGTGCCTTGGCCGTGAGCCAGCTGCGTGCGGCCGTTGATGGCCTACTCGGCATGCACGCTCTCCCAGTCGCCGGGGAGCCTGCGAACAATGGAACCGGAGCGTCGACGTCCACTCTGTTGTCGTCCACCGCGGCAACAGACCGAATTACGGCGGCGGGTGAACTGCTGGCCCGGTCGGATCAGAGCTACCTGGCGGTGCGTCGTTCCCTGGCACGCTCGGCCGGGCACGCCAGGCTTCCCCCATCGGTATGGATCACCGATGCCCAGGTGCGGCAGGTCGGTTCGGTGGCGACGCAGGTCGATTTGGTGGCATNNGCCCTACCGTCCCCCTCTGGAACGACGACGCCCGCCATTTCGGTCCTCTCACCGACCACCAAAGTGGCGGTGAGTGTGGTCATTTCCAATCTGGGCTCGGTCGACGAACCACGCGCATCGGTCCAGTTCACGCTGGCGCCCCAGCCGACAGGGGTTACGGCGACGGAGACTCGAGCCACCGCCGTCCCTGCCGGCGGTTCGATCACCCTCTCTCCGGCCTCCTTCGTGGTGAAGCCAGGTCACAGCTACCAACTCAGCGTCTCAATCGTCCTCCCGGCCGCCCAGACGTCTGGCGCCGGTTCGTCGCTGACCCAGATGCTGGAGATTGCCCCGAGTTCGTAACCCACCAGGGTCACGGGTGGCTGCTGGCCGCCGATTCGGGTGCGTCTCGACCGCAGTCCAGTTCGGGCCATAGGATCGGCGGCGAACCCAAGCAGGAAATGGAGGGGTCGCTCACGTGGCCGAAAGCATCACGATCACCGACAATCGGAATGGCAAGTCCATTGAGATTCCGCTCCTGAACGGCGGGGTCGCGGCCGCCGAATGGTCAAAGCTCCTACCCGGAGTCTGGTTCTTCGATCCGGGTTTCATGTCGACGGCGGCCTGCGAG
>PNAT01000076.1 GCA_003169675.1 Acidimicrobiaceae bacterium | reverse complement strand
CTATTTGAGTGTCACCGCACTAGGTGCAACCCCGGCAGCGAACGGGACAGCTTTGGTGTCGATCCATAGCCTCCTGCGTGGAGGACAGTTCTGATCAAGACTTTGGTACTCAGACACCGAGCGACGCGGCGCGCAGCTGGGCGGCGAGCGCTTCATCGCCGCTGATCTCGACCCTGGCTGCTCCTTGGCGACCGGCGCCGAACATAATGAGCTCGCCCGGGTCGCCCGCCAGAGTGAGGCGCGGCCCGGTGCCACGTTCTTTGTCGGCCCGTCCGGGCGAGGTGATCACGATCGTGGCCGGGACTTTCTTAGCCATCCCGCCGGGCCCGACGCGCGCCCAGAGGGCATCGGCCAACTCCGGGGAGATTTGGCGGGGTTCCCAGCCGTCTCGCGCGCGACGTACGTCCTCCACGTGGATGAAGAACTCGACCGTGTTCATCGGCCCATCGAAAGGACGGAGGAGCAACGGCGGCCCGCGCCGCACCGTCTCGACCAGCTTCTCCCAGGGCGCGCGATCCCGAACCGCCTGGCGTACCTTGTCCGTGTAGCCGGCCAGCGGGGGCCAGACGAGTCCGGGCCCGCTGTCGGGTCTCCGTTCCCGGACAACGAGGTGCGCAGCCAGATCGGCGGTGAACCAACCCTCGCACAACGTGGGCGCGGCAGAACCACGCTCGACAAAGAGGTCGCAGAGAGTCTTGCGTTCCTGCTGAGCGAGGCTGGGTGGTGTCATGGGCGCATTCTAAGGAAATGAGGGAGCACCGGTGTGGGGAGACGCAGGGCGGCATTGTGGTGCCGTTGCAGTTCCCCCAGGCAGGAGATCGCGCACGTAGCGCGCACGACGGTGATGGTGTGGAAGGTGAGGTCGCACCTCTACATGCCGTGAGCTGCGACGACGACTGCGAAAGCTCCGGGGGAGAGACTCGAACTCTCAACCTAGCGGTTAACAGCCGCTTGCTCTGCCATTGAGCTACCCCGGAAGGAATGCGAAATCGCCCCCGAACGATATCAGCGGGTCGAACTAATGAAGTTCAGGAGCCGACCCTTCAATGTCGTGTTCAGGACTCTTCGAGGTAGTCCCGAAGCAGATGCGCCGCATCGGGGCGCCGGAGCTTGGCCAGGGTCTTTGACTCAATCTGGCGTACCCGCTCGCGGGTGACGCCGAACTCCTTGCCCACTTCCTCGAGGGTACGGATCTTGCCGTCGTCGAGACCGAACCTGAGGCGGACCACGTCCTGCTCGCGCTCAGTGAGATGACCGAGCGCCTCCCGGACGGCGGCATCCAACAACGAGCGAGTGGCGGCATCGTCGGGGACTACCGCACCCCTGTCCTCAATGAGATCGGAGAGGTTGAAGTCATCCTCTTCCCCGACCGGTTGCTCAAGTGACACGGTGTCCTGGTTGATGCGGAGAATTTCACGGACGCGTTCCATGGGGAATTCAACGCGCTGTGCGACCTCTTCAATGGTCGGCTCGCGCCCGAGCTCTTGGAGAAGCTGCCGTTGCGCCCATACCACCTTGTTGATGGTCTCGACCATGTGGACGGGTATGCGAATGGTGCGGGCCTGATCGGCGATGGCCCTGGTAATGGCCTGGCGGATCCACCNNGGAGAACTTGAAGCCCTTGGTGTGATCGAATTTGTCGACCGCACGCATGAGCCCGAGATTGCCCTCCTGGATGAGATCGAGGAAGGCCAATCCACGATTTCGGTAGCGCTTGGCAATTGAGACGACTAGGCGCAAATTGGCCTCAATGAGCTCGTCCTTCGCCTTCAGGCCCTTGCGCACCAGCCTGCGGTTGCGAGTCTGTTCGGCCTCGGTCAGGAGGTCTTCGGGAGGACCTTCCTCGCTGTTGGCCAACTCGTGGGCGGCCAACCGGGCCGCCGCTTCGGTGCCGACCTCAATGGCGCGGGCGATCTCAACTTCGAGTTCGGCATTGAGCAGGGGTACCCGGCCGATCTCCTTGAGATAGGTGTGCACCGGATCTTCGCCGCTATGGGAAGACTCCGGGGCACCGGTCGTCGTGCGCTTGCCATTCGACTCCCGTCGTGCTGCGCTTCGACCTGCGCCTTCAGACTGGCTGGGCTGGCGCATCTCTCGGGCCAGCTCAATCGGGTCAACCAATACCTCCACGTCGATGTCTACCAATGCCACACCTTCGGCATTGATGCGAGCCATCAAGGTTGCCAGCACTTCGGGTGTCAACTCGACGGCGTGCAGCGCCTCTATCAGTTCTTCCTGTGAGAGGTGACCCTTCTCCCGACCGGCGGCAAGGGCGGCATCGAAGTCAACCTGCGATACCCCCGGAGGGAGTGCGAGGTCGGAGACGGCGGCGAGCGCAGGAGCGGGCAGGGCAGCTTCGCCGGCTACCGCCTCTTCAGCAATGACTGCAACTTTCTCGCTCACCATCGCCCGGCCAGATTCTTCATACCTCGTTCATCTCCCTCTCCGACAACCACGCTACCAACCGATCGGCCGCCGCGTTTCCTGCGGTGGATTCGTCGAGTTCTGCCAGCCAGAGGCGTACTTGAGCCGTCTCGGCCGCTCCGTCTTGCCACGAAGCATTGAGCGCGCGAGATTCCTTTTCCACATCGGTAAGGGCGCGTCGAACGGCCCCTCGCAGGAGGACCGTGACAACGGAGTCAACCGGATCCCCCAGCTCCGGGTCGCCGGCGAACGGTTCCTCCACGGTGACGCGGCGCAAGAGGGCAGCCACTTCCGGGGACGCGGACTCAATGGCCTCATGGAGACTCCGATGATCAAGCAGGGCGGTGAACGCCTCCCTCTGGAGCGGGTCGACGAAGAGGACGGCATGCACGCGATCGGCTACGTCCTCCGGTCGATGCACTGCCAGCTTGAGCGCCTCCAACCCCGGACCTCCTCGTGCCGAGGCCAAGGGGATTCTCGGTCCACCGTCACGATCGTTCAGGTCATCGGGATCCCGCAGGTCCCCGGGGTCCCCTTCATTCGGGTACTCGCCAGCAGGTGGCGTGTCACGTCGGGGCCGGCGTCGGCTCTCTCCGGTGCCGACCGGCGGATGGGCGCGCAGATGCCCGAGGCGCTCCCGGAGGCGGGCGGCGTCGAGCCGGCAGCGATCGCTGAGCTGCATGACGTACTGGTCCCTCACCAGGTCGTCGGGGTGCTCGGCCACCGCGGTGAGCGCGGCATCGGCGGCATGGGCGCGACCCTCGGCCGTCGTCAAGTCACCTGAATTGAGAATGCGATCGACGCGGAATTGCAAAAATGGCCTCGCTTCGGCCACGGCGCGGGCCAGTGCATCGGGGTCCGTTCGGGCCAGATCGCCAGGGTCACTCCCGCCCGGAAGTTCAGCCACGACGACATCGACCTCATGCTTGCGTTCCCATTCGTAGACCCGGGAGGTTGCGTTCTGCCCCGCGCTGTCGGCGTCGTAAGCGAGCACGATGCGCTTGGCGAAGTTGCGGAGCAGCGTGAAGTGCTCCTCGGCCAATGCCGTGCCGCAGGTGGCCACGGCGCGAGGTACGTCGGCTTGGAAGAAACCGATGACGTCGGTGTAGCCCTCGCAGACCACCACTTCGCCCTTCGCGATGACATCATGTTTGGCCCAGTTGAGGGCGTACAGAGTCCGGCGCTTCGAGTAGACGGCTGTCTCCTGGGAGTTCTTGTATTTCGGTTCTGGGCGTTCGGGTGGTGGCTCTCCCGCTCGGGACGGGAGAATACGCCCGCCGAGTGCCACCGGTCGCCCTGATGGGTCACAAATAGGAAAGAGGATCCGAGCCCGGAAGGCATCCTGGGCCCGTCCCCGCCTGTTGATGAAACCCAGTCCCGAATCGGTCAGGACTCTCTCGGAGAGCTTCAGGTCCTTACTCAAGGCATCCCACTCGTCGGGCGCCCATCCGAGGCGGAACTTGCGGACGACATCTCCGTCGTAGCCCCTCGAGCGCAGGTAGTCGCGGGCTCTTCCGGCATCGGGCGCAGTGAGGAGTCGCTCGTGGTACCAGACCACCGCCCGTTCCATGGCGTCGAGCAACTCGGTGCGGTGCTGGCGATCCTTCCCCGACTCGGCGTCCTCGTGCAGGGTAACCCCGGCTCGGTCGGCCAGCAGTCTCACGGCTTCGACGAAGTCGAGATGCTCCATGGCCCGCACAAAGGTGATGGCGTCGCCCGAGCTCTGACACCCGAAGCAGTAGTAGAACCCCTCTTCCGCATTGACGCTGAAAGACGGGCTTTTCTCTGTGTGAAACGGGCACAGGCCGGTCCAGCGACGCCCCACCTTCTTGAGTGCAGCGTGGTCACCGATGAGGGCCACGATGTCGGTGGCCGCCCTCACCTGGGCCACGTCCTCGTCGGGAATGCCCACAACATGACGGTACCGCGGTGCTGCGCCGGTTGGCGCAGCCTCCCCCGTCAGCTGGACCTGGTCTCCTTCGGCGATTTCTTCGTGGACCGGGGCGGTGCTGCCGCCAGGACCGCCTGGGCGGCCGCCAGTCGGGCCACCGGGACCCGGAACGGGGAGCAGCTGACATAGTCCAGTCCGGCTGCATAGAACATGGCGATGGAGGCGGGATCGCCTCCATGCTCGCCGCAGACGCCCACTTTCAAGTCCGGACGGGTGGCCCGACCTCTCTCGGTGCCCATCCGGACCAACTCGCCGACGCCGTCGAAGTCGACGACTTCGAACGGGTTGCCCGGGAGGAGCCCGAGTTCGAGGTAGGCACCCATCATGCGCCCCTCCACGTCGTCGCGGCTGAATCCGAACGTCATCTGCGTCAGGTCGTTCGTCCCGAAAGAGAAGAACTCGGCCACTTCGGCGATCTCCCCGGCCCGCAACGCGGCGCGGGGTGTCTCAATCATGGTGCCGATCGTCACGTCGAGCTTGCCGGTCTTGGCCGATGCTTTGGCCGCACCCTTCGAAGGCAGTGGCGAACGCTCCATCGCCACCGCAGCTACCGCCTCCTCAGCCCAGCTTCTGGCCAGGGCCAGCTCCTCCCGGCTCACCGTGAGGGGGATCATGATCTCCACGATCGGGTGCCCGCCATCGACGACGCGTTGACTGGCTGCCTCCATGAGGGCGCGCACCTGCATGGCATAGAGGCCGGGCTTGACCACACCCAGGCGCACCCCTCTGGTGCCCAGCATGGGATTGGCCTCCTTCCAGGAGAGCGCGGCGTCATAGAGCCGGCGTTCTTCTGTGCTGAGTCCGACGGTGGCGTCTTTGATCGCCATCTCCTCGGTGCTGGGTAGGAACTCGTGCAACGGAGGATCGAGCAGGCGCACAGTCACCGGCAAGCCGTCCATGGCCGCCAGAATGGCGATGAAGTCCTCCCGTTGCACGATCCGGAGTTGTTCGAGGGCGGCGGTCTCCTCAGCCGGCGTATCGGCCAGGATCATCCGCCGCACCACCGGGAGGCGGTCCTCTCCCAGGAACATGTGCTCGGTGCGGCAGAGTCCGATGCCCTCGGCACCCAATTCCCGGGCATTGGCCGCGTCCTCGCCGGTGTCGGCGTTGGCCCGCACCGCCAGATGGCCCTTGCGGATGTCGTCGGCCCAGGACAAGACGGTGGCGAAGGCCGGTGGCGGGGACGCCGCGGTGAGTGGCACCTGCCCAGCGACCACGATGCCCGCCCCACCGTCAAGGGAGATCCAATCGCCTTCTTGGAGGGTGACCTGGCCCACAGTGACCGCGTGGTCGGATATCCGGAGCACGTCGGCACCGACCACGGCGGGCTTGCCCCAGCCACGCGCCACCACGGCGGCGTGGCTGACCAGGCCGCCGCGTGCGGTCAGGATTCCTTCAGCGGCCAGCATGCCGTGGACGTCCTCCGGCGACGTCTCGCTGCGCACCAGGACCACCTTCTCGCCCCGCTGTGCTGCTGCCGCCGCATCGTCGGCCGTGAAATAGATCTGGCCCACCGCGGCCCCCGGGCTCGCACCGAGTCCCTTGGCCCACATCGTGTAGCCAGAACCCGCGAATTGGGGGTGTAGGACCGAGTCCAGGTGGTCCTCGGTGATACGGGACACCGCTTCGGCTTTGGATATGGCGAGATCGCTCGGGCGCACCATGTCGACGGCCATTTTCAAGGCGGCGACGCCGGTGCGCTTGCCCACCCTGGTCTGGAGCATCCAGAGCTTGCCTTGTTCAATGGTGAACTCGGTGTCACACAT
>PNAT01000045.1 GCA_003169675.1 Acidimicrobiaceae bacterium | reverse complement strand
GTGGTCAACGACGTCACAACCCTCCCGCCAGAGGCACCAGCGCGATGACCCAGTTCACAGCGTACCACCGAACCATGGAAAACCCCACCTCAACCAGGGGTAGGTGTAGGACACCGATATCGGGATCGTGCTCTCAAGAGATCGGCAACCCGGCGGGTTGGCGCCTCATCTCATCACGGCACGAAGATTCTGGGCCGACCCGGCTTGGCCTTCTTAATCCACACTGAATGCCCCAAAACACGCTCTGACCGAGTTACGAGGACTCGCCCCCCTTGTGCCTGGCCACAGGCCAAAAAGAGCAAGCATGGGCGGCTTCCAGGGGCGCTCCGGCAGCGAGTCCTGAACGCAGCCCAGCCTCAGTTGTGCCGCCGCCAGCTGCGCCCTGGCCCGGCGTACGGTCGCCCCTCAAGGTCAGGCTGAAGGAGTGGTCTGGCGTCATAGGGGTGGATCAGAGAGTGCAACAGCCCCCTCGGAAACAAGGGCGCTCCACGCCTCCCAAAGTCGCCCTTTGTCGGTGGGCGAAATCCGGAGCTGCATGCGCTTGCCTGAGTCGGTCCCTCCAATGACGATCCAGTCCTTCGTTGCCCTAGTTGGTGTTCGGCTTTGTTCCCACTCGATGGTGGACTCGGGCGCCGTGAAGTACCAAGACTGAGATTCTGTGATACCGACCACGGAGAATGCCTTGCTTCTCACGATTAAGGTGAAGCCTGCAGCCCCCAGCGCCCATCCGGGAGCCGAGTCACGCTTGAGCTTCACAGGCGTACTAAAGCGGATGGCTCCTGCTTTTCCCGAATGGAGCGAGTTTGTCTACTTCGGAGCACCTCCCGAATGACGACGACCCCAAACACAACAGCTGCGAGAGCAACGATTACTACCCCACGAGATCCAGTCTCGCCCAGTGGGACTTCCTTGTCACCAACCCGGCGAACTGCCAGTCACCCTTGGCCCGCCCGGTATCGGCACGTATGCGCTACCCCGTCACGACGCTTTCGGCGCGCCGCTTACGATTCGCGAGCAGCTAAGTGGAGATGCAGGACGCCGAATCTGGTGCAGCCGCGTCGGGTTTCAGCCACGTTGATCACCGAACAATCTGTGCGTCACGAAGGCGCTCGATAAGGGCCCGGTGGAAGTACCTCTTCTTCTGATGAGATTCAAATTCTTCTGATGAGATCAGAACTCGATGGCTCACCCCGGCAAAGCAAGGTTGGACGGTGCGGTTTCGCCCCCATCGTGGCCGATGGTTGTTACTGTGGCTTCGCCCATGGACGGCTTCGACGAAATCCTGGTATCGGCCTGCGCCGGGCAGGAGAGGGCCTTCGGCTGCCTCTATGACGAGCTGCAACCAGCCATCTTGCGCTACTTGCGCTGGCAAGAGCCTTCGATGGCCGAGGATCTCGCGGCCGAAACCTGGCTGGCCGTGGCCGAGCGCCTCGCCGGCTTCGAGGGCGACGAGGGTGCCTTTCGGGGCTGGATCTTCGCCATCGCCCGCCGACGACTCGCCGACCACCGGCGTCGGGCGGCTCGACGCCAGACGGCCACGGTGCCCGACGAGGTGCTGGTCGGGATAGCCGACCCGGGCGATCCGGCGGAGCTGGTAGTGGAGAAGCTCTCGGCCCAGCAGGCCATCACCCACCTGACGGCGACCCTGCCCGCCGACCAGGCCGAGGTGGTCGTCCTCCGGGTGATCGGCGGCCTGAGCGTGCAGGAGACCGCACGCGTCATGAATAAGCGCCCGGGCACGGTACGGGTCCTTCAGCATCGGGCCCTGCGCCGTCTGGCCAACGAGCTGGGGCAGAAATCCGTGCTGGAGGTGTAACGCAGCCATGGGCTCGGGCGATCTACAAGGTGAGATGCACAGGTACCCGCTTGATCACGCCACCGCTGAGCGCCTGCTCGCCGGCGACCTCGATCCCGAGGATGCGCCTCCGGGTTTCGGCCATGTGGCGGCTCTCGTGCGGGTGGCCAAAGGACCGGCCAGTGCCGGTGAACTGGTCGGCCGCCAAGAGACCATGGCCGCCATGGCCGCAGAGATCGCCACGTCGGCGGGAGCCTTGGCTGCATCGACACCGAGAGGAAGACGAATGATCGGCAAGCTGCTCACGTTGAAGACCCTAGGCATCGCCATCCCGGCCATGGCCCTCACCGCGGGAAGCGCCGCCGCGGCCACCGGCAATCTGCCGGCTCCCGTGCAGTCGGCAGCTCACAGCGTGCTCTCCGACGTGGGCATCTCGGTGCCCAAGGGCAACGACTCGTCGTCGGGCAAGGCAGTCGGACCTGACGCCACAGGTTCGGCCAAGTACGGCTTGTGCACCGCCTACAAGGCGAACGGCGGGCACGCCAATAGCCACAGCGTGGCCTTCGCCAATCTGGCAAAGGCGGCGGGTGGTGTGGCCAACATTTCTACGTTTTGTGCCAACGTGAGGCCGCCTGCCAACGGATCGAACGACTCGAACGGGACGGAATCGAACAGCACCTCGACCCCGGCCGGTCCACCGACTTCGACCACGGGGTCGACCCACGCGCACGGAAAGACGCCGGCCGGGCCGCCGACTTCGACCCCGGCGCCCGACACGACTCCGGTGACGACGCCAGCTGGTCCGCCGACTTCGACCCCCGCCGCCCGGCCGTAGGGGAACCGAGAGCGACCTTGGGGGGAATTGTGACAATCGGCCGGCTGCGGTGAGCGCGGCCAACGGGAATCGGGATTCAGCAAGGGAGGAGGCGCTGCTGGCGGCCATCGTGGCATCCAGCGACGACGCCATCTTCTCGAAAACCCCCGATGGGACGATCACCAGCTGGAACGCCGGTGCCGGACGCCTCTACGGCTACAGCGCGGACGAGATGGTGGGACAACCCATCAGCATTCTCATCCCTGAGCATCGCCGGGGCGAGGAGCAACGCCTCCTCGACGAGGTGATGGCCGGCGGACTGGTGGACCACTACGAAACCGATCGACGCCGCAAGGACGGGAGCGTGGTACAAGTCTCGCTGACCGTGTCACCGATCCGCGACCTGGACGGGTCGATCGTCGGTGCCTCTGTCATCGCCCGGGACATCACGGAGCGGCGCCGGGCGGAATGGTTTCGCGGTTTGCTCGATTCGGCTCCCGACGCGACCGTGGTCGTGGGGTCAGACGGACGCATCGTGCTCGTGAATCGCCAGACCGAGCAGCTTTTGGGTTTCGAGCGTGACGAGATCATCGGCCAACAGGTCGAAGTACTGGTACCAGATCGATTCCGACAACGTCACCCAGGACATCGCAAGGGCTACTTCTCCGACCCCAAGGTGCGTCCCATGGGAGCGAACCTTGAGCTGTCCGCCTTGCGTCGCGACGGCAGCGAATTCCCCGTCGAGATCAGCCTGAGCCCGGTCGAGAACGAGGACGGGGTCTTTGTCTTGGCGGCCATCCGAGACATCACCGAGCGCAAGCGGGCCGAGGCCGAGCTCGCGCAAGCCCAGGAGGCCATGGTGAGAGGCGAACGTCTGGCCGCACTCGGTGAGATGGCCACGGTGATCGGCCATGAGCTCAGGAACCCGCTGGGGGCGGTGACCAACGGGGTCTTCCTCCTCCGCCAACGTCTCGGTGCGGACGCCGACCCCGAGCTGGAACGGCATTTGGCGATGGTCGAGCGGGAGACGGCTCGGGCTGCGGCGATGTGCGAGGACCTCACCGCCTACATGAGGGAACGGCCACCGGAGCCGGTACTGCTCGAGCTCGGCGCGGTGTTCGGCCAAGTCCTCGAGTCCACGCCCCCGCCTGCCGGTATCGAGGTCTTCCTCGATGCGCCCCCCCTGACGCTGCACGCCGACGGCGCGCAGCTTGCCCGGATGTTGACGAACGTGATCACCAACGCCTATCAAGCCATGCCGAACGGGGGCCGGTTGCAGATCGCCGCCGCCGAGCACGAAGAGCGCATCGTGATCACGGTGTCAGACAGCGGCCACGGCGTCGATCCCGCTGCCACCGCACAGCTCTTCGACCCGTTCTTCACCACTAGACCATCGGGGACCGGGCTCGGCCTCGCCATCGTGCGACGCCTCGCCGACGCCCATGGCGGTGACGTCTCTATCGAGAACGTGGCAGGCAGCGGCGCAGTGGTCAGCATCCGCCTCCCACAGGAGGGTCCATCGACCTAGCGCCCCGCGCCACCCGTATACGGGCGTCGACGCCAAGCGAACTGGGACACTCGTAGATCTGGGCCAGACGAAATCATTGCCACCTGGCCGATCGGTGATCGGGAGTTGCTCATGCATGTGGGCGGGCGGCGCGTCGGACAGCGGGGTTGTAGCAGGTGCCCTTCATACCGAGCATTTGTGCGGGGACGCACAGGTTGGAGTTGCGACACAGCCGGGGGCCTGGGTCGCCGCCGAGAATGCGGGCGGAGAGGTCAGGCTCGGCGTAGAACGGCCGCCCGATGCCGACCATGTCGGCGTTGCCTCCGTCGAGGATCTCGTTCACCTCGCCGGCGGTGCGGATGCCGCCGACGGCAAGGACAGGCACGGCCACCTGCCGCTTGACGGCAGTGAACAGCTCGCGGTTCCACACCGGCCGAAACGGCGCTCGGCGTCCCCCGAGATAGGAACCGGCGACGATGGTGGCCCGGCGTACCGGCGAGGGCGCCGCTTTCCGCAAGCGTGCCTTCATGGAGGGGTTACGCCACAGTGAGTTTGGCACCCCTCCCCGGCTCAGGGTCGTGTCGGGGAAGACCGACACGTTGACCGGGGTCACCGCGTCGAATCCGGCCTCCTCGGCGATGCGGGCGAGCTCGAGCGCCTCCACGAACGTGGTCCGCCGGGTCAGCGGAAGCGCCGTCTCGCACGGGACTTTGACCAGGCACGGATAGTCGTCCCCTGCCTGGTCGGACACCTCGCGGCGTATCACCTCGAGGATCCGCGCCCGGTTACGCAGCGAGCCTCCGAAGTCGTCGGTGCGGTGGTTGTAAAAGGGGGACAGGAACTGGTCTAACAGCTTGGCGTTGGCCGAGCCGAGCTGGACACCGTCGTAGCCTGCGTGGCGCGCCCAGGCGGCGACCATCCCGAACCGGCGCGCCAGGTCGTGCACTTCTTGCGTGGTCATGACGTGCACGGGTACCCCGGCGAAGGACGGCCGCAAGAACCAAGGAACCGGTGACGCCGCCAGCAATGGACCTTGCCGCGAGGAGGCGTAGGGCTCATGCCACGCCTCCATGGCGAAGATGCCGCCGTGACCGAGCTGCAGGACGATCTGGGCGCCGGCGCGGTGGACATCGTCCACCATGGGGGCGAGCCCCATGACCTGCTCACGGCTCGCCACCACGCTCATACCCGGCGAGGTGCGGCCTTCCTCCAACACGCAGGAGCTCCCCTGGATTATGAGGCCGACACCGGCCTCGGCGTTGGCCACGAACTGGCGGGCGTAGACTTCAGCGGCGTCTGGCCCCGACCCGGCGCCTTCCAAGACCGGCGCCCGGTAGAGGCGGTTGCGCACGACCATGCCGCCTACCCGGATCGACGTGTGCAGGATCCCCATTCCCGCCGACGCTAACGGATCCCGGTCGTCCCCAGGTCAGCCACTGTCCGCGTCGCCATCCCGGTTAGGGGGCACCCCGATCCACTCCTCAATAGGTGACGCTGATGCACCAATTCAGCCCATCGATGGTCATCTGTGTGCGAGTGACGATAGTGAAATACCGATCTTGAGTTTCTCGGCGAGAACTGTGAGACAGAACGTCTTTCCAAGTTTCGTCCTCAAAAAGTCCGATACGCCATATGAGAGGCCTTCTTGCGACGTTGAGCGGCAGGAACGTCGACCCGGGAACTGCTCTCTACTCCCCTCCCAACGACTCGTCGATCGGCACGGCCCGGATGTGGAACGGAGGCGGCCGCAGGTCCTCTGGGGGTCGTTCGGGTCGGGGACAGCCTCTGCCACTGTCTCACTTGGGACCGGCTCGGACCAACCGAGGACTCGTATGTGCGGTACTGCGGCGTTGGGGTTCGGTTGCCGGGCTGGCTCCCTGGCTAACTCCTCGACCTGGCGGTTCCTCCTCCGGCGAAACATCATGTCCTCTCCGACGCCAGCATGGCGCGTTCCATCTTTGATGATGGCGTATCGCGGAGGCCAGTTCGGGCGCTAATCCTGCTGATGTGAGATGACGATGCCACCACCGCTCATCACATCCCACACGGCAGCGTGACATTAAGGAGTCTGAGATCGCATCTCAACTGTGCTGATGGGCAGAGAATTATCGCGAGTTCTCCCTTCCGTACGACCTTTCTGTGGCATGAACTCATGGGATCGGCTTTTGTTGGCACTAACCGTCATGATGCTGGTGGCAGCCCTCGTTGTGTGGCTGGGGTAGACGTGCCCGCTCGTCGGTAGTGAGCCTGGGCGGGCGCCCCGATCCACCTCGGCGTGTGCGCTACCAGGGCAGCGCTCAGGCTTCGTGGACACATCAGGTGGTCAACGGCTGCCAGCGGCCGACACAGACCACTTCGATGAATTGCGCCGGTGCCACGGGGCCCAACTGGCCAAACCCATCCGACAACGCTCAGCGCCATGGTCCACGGTGAGGCAGCCGTGGTGCTCGGTCATTCGACCCGCCCGCCTGACAGTGCGGAAATAGGGCAGAACATTCCACAGAAACTGCACAGCTCGTGCCATCCTCGACCCAATCTTCCTGGCGCACAATCCGTGTCAGAGCTGCCGCCCGCAGAGGATGTCGTGATTCCCTGCCACGACCCCAGCGTCCTCTGCGGGTGCTGCAGCCACCAGCGCCTCAGTTGAGCGGTCCTCGTCGTTCGCGCTCCCGAGGCCCTGCTGGGATGCCTCAGAGGATGCCTCAGCGTCCGATTTGAGGAACGATGGGACCTTGAACAAGTCCGTTAAAGCGGGTCAAGCCCAACCTGACTGGGACTCGGCTACGAGACTTGCGATATTGTGAATGGAGGCTTTTTGACCTGATCGGCGGTTGCCCGGACCCTGCGACAGCCGACCACCTCCGAGGCCTGCGATTTTGAGCGGGAGAAATCGTGCCAGATCAGAGGCTCGTTGAAAATATCGGCGTGTGCGGAAGCGAGAGCGCCAGCGGCGTCGGCGCCTCCGTGTCCGGCTTTAGTGCTTCGGACGGCGCGGTCGCAGCCGTGAGTGCTGAGGTTGACCACGTCGCATCGTGCGGGTGGCCCTATGCCAGCACCTGCCCTCGTTGTTTTCCGCCCATTCTCCTCGGGGATAGCCGCTGAGCGCGTCCTACCACTCGATCGAGGATCCCACCAAGCCCATTCCGTGAACCAGCTCCCGGCAGCTGGTGGCACCCTCGACCGGTTGCCAGAGCGGTAGCGTCGTCACTTCAGGCCAGTTGAAAGATCTGCAGCGGTTGGGGGTGACCAGGCCCGAAATCGGGATACTGGCAACGTGAACTAAGCGGCTTCGGCAAAGGCTAAAATGCTCGTCAAGGGGTCCTGACATGGTTCCCTTGGCGGCACGTGGGTGGTGCCCCTTGAGTTCGCGGCCGGGACTCAGACCGGTTGGTGTGACGTCTCCTCTGGCGAGCCGTCGGTCACGATTCGGTTCCGGCCGGTGTTCTTGGCCGTGTAGAGAGCGGCGTCGGCCCGGGCGACCAGCGCCGAGACGGACTCAGTCCCATCCCAGGTGGCCACACCGGCCGAGAAGGTCACGTCGGATCGGCCGGACTGCAATCTGGTCAGGACAGAACACGCCTGCTCGCTGTCACAGGATGCCAACAGCACAGCGAACTCGTCTCCGCCGTAACGAGCCAGGAGCGGCGGACCGTCCCCGTCGAGGCGGGTCAGCAGGTCGGACTCCCGAAGGCCCTGGGTCCAGGCGGCGGACAGCCCTCGGAGCAGCAGATCCCCGCCCTGATGGCCGTGGCGGTCGTTCACCGACTTGAACAAATCGACGTCGATAATGGCGATTGACAGGGTTCGACTCGGTTCACGCCTGGTCCGAGCCATCTCGCGGCTCAACGCCTCTTCCCAGGTCTGGCGATTGGCTAGGCCGGTGAGCAAATCCGAGCCAGCCGCGTGGCGCAGACTGTCGACCAGGATCGAGACCACCACCGTGGCGACCACGGCGGTGCCGGTCAAGGTCAGCCAGCTGCCCAGATCGATCCATGCGAGGTGCCGGGCCAGCAACGTCGCCCCGTAGGAGGCGATGACGAACAGGAGATAGAACATCACCGCCGACCTCGGGTAGAAGTAGGCGGCGTAGACCACGACCCAGATATACAGACATGCGTAAATGCTGGGGACCCGGGCCGCACCTCCCCAAAAGACGAGAGCCGTAATCAGCACCGTCCCTGCCGCCAGAAACGGGTGGTAGGCCACCGGCGGGATCCGTCCAGCACTCAAGTACAAAAATCCCGCCGCGGCGAGGGCCACGAGGCTCACGCTTGCGAGGATCCAGGCGTGTCGGCCGGGCCAGGTCGGCAAGGCCAAGGTGCCGAGCACGACGAGGCCGCCAGCACCGTACATCGTGGCGCTGGCTAGTCCCATTTGGCGGCGCGTCAAGGCCGAATCTCTATGCCAGAGCATTCGCCACAGAGTAGGCGCCCTCGGTGAACCAGCGGAAGTCTCTGGGCTAGAGAACCTCTGTTCCGGCGCCGAGGATGGCCCGCACGACTGGAGCCCGGTGCTCCAAAAGCTCGGTGAGAGCTCTACCGAGGTGGTCATCGGTGACGCTTCCGGCTGGGTGGCCGGGCTCGGTCGCGTTCAGTAGGGATCTTCTGACGAGCTCCTTGAAGAACGCCGGGCTCGTCCCGTCGGCTCGTTGCGCGATCCCTTGCAGATCGGACGCGTCGTTCGGCACGCTGCAAGTGGTCGGGTTCTTCTCAACCTTACGAAGTGAGCTTCACGGAGTAAGGAGGAGCACTTGGGGTGGCGCGCTTGAACTGGTCGGTGGTCCAACCATGACAGAGTTAGAGCGACGGTTGCAGTTCGTCGACCCCAGGCATCTTTAGCAGGAACTCGGCGATGGTGTCATCGGTGACGTCCTCAAATGACTCGGGTGCCATCGGGTCGTGATCCGTGATGTCGCCGAGGAGAAACTCGAAGTGAGTGGGTGGACACTCTTCCTCGACCTCGGTCCTCAGACGGTAGGCGAGGAAGCCGAAAATCGGCCAGAGCACGCCGGCCAACACAAGCCCCCAACCCCAAATGGGCAGCGAGGCCGATTGGTGAATGCTTAGATCCATGCCCCGAACGCTCGGACCGGCGACCCAGTTCAGCTGTGACGCAGCCAGACGTGAGAGCACCGTCCCTCCCTTCACGTGGATCTGGCTCGGCAGCAAGCCCGTGTTGATGACGAGCCCCTTGAACCATCCGTGATGGCGCGGATCGGGCACCGCCTGTACGAGCTGTCCCGTGAGCAACGGGTGCAAACGGAGGAGCGCGAGCACGCACAATCCATTTGAGGTCAGACCCCACCCCGAGGTGCGAGCAAGGGACAATTGACCGGGTCCCCTTGAACTGA
>PNAT01000006.1 GCA_003169675.1 Acidimicrobiaceae bacterium | reverse complement strand
GCGAAGATGAAGCTGATCACGCCGCCAAAGCTGATGCCGGCGTTCCAGAGCACTCCAGCCAGTGGCACATTGCCGATCGAACATACAAAGCTCAGGAGGCTGACGATCGGCCCAATGAGCGGTCCCCAGACCTTCGACAGCAGAGGATGATCGACCGCGAAGAAGTGGTGCCAGAAACCGATAGGCACCCAAGCAGCGACAGCTCCTGCGATCACTAGACCAATAGCAATGTCTCGAATAACAGCTGCCCACTCCATGATGAAGATATGGGAGATGGACGTGAGGGATTGCTTGGACCGCAGACGTTGCCAGAGGCTGCCCTCCTCTCCGATGGTCATGTCCATTGCGGCATGGCCTTCCATTGATCCAGCCAGACCTTTTCCTGCTTGAGTTCGTGCCGCGTCAATCAGTTGTTGGCGTAGGAATAGCCGAAACACGAGTGCGATGAGCACGATCATGATCGGGCCACCAACGAACTCGGCCACTGTGAATTGCCACCCGATCAGTACGGCCAAGATCACACCCAGTTCGACAACCAGGTTGGTTGACGCGACTTCAAAGGCCATGGCCGCGGTGAAGCTGGCGCCTTTCTGGAAGAGAGCCCGGGCCAAGGCGACGGCAGCGTAGGAGCACGATGAGGATGCCGTTCCGAATCCAGCGGCGATGACCAGGTTCCGCGGACGATCATCACCTAGCCGTTTGATGATTGTGCTTCGCCGAATGACTGCCTGAACAACAGCCGACAATGTAAAACCAAGAATCAGAGCCCACAGGATCTCCCAGGTCATGGAGCCGCTGATCGTCAATGCATGCCCGAGGGCGTGGAGCCACTTCATGACTTAGCTCCGCTCACGTCAAGGAAGCAGCAGTTCACGACCGCACTAGGCGCGCGATTGCTGCCGAGGCTTCGTTCAACTTCTTCTTGGCGTCTGTTCCGCCAGCCTGGACGGCGTCCGCCACGCAGTGAGCCAAGTGCTCGTCAAGTAGTTCGAGGGCCACCGATTGGAGGGCTTTGGTGGCGGCAGAGATCAGCTCGAGGACGTTGATGCAGTAGCGGTCCTCCTCCACCATCCGCTGGAGACCCCGCACCTGGCCCTCGATCCGTCGGAGTCGCTTTTGGACCGCCACTTTGTTTTCGACGTAGCCCGGTTTCATTGCTGCCTCCTGTCTACTACCCTATACCCCCATAGGGTATAATCCGCCTGTGATCACTTCAAGGATGACGTTCACCCTCGAACTTGTCCGTAGTGACCGGGGGCCCTTTCGGTCTCCCGAGTGGGCTCTCCAGCCGCCTTGCGGGTCGACTGATGGCAGCCGACGACGGGCAGCATCGAGAGCTTTTCAGCCCGTCGGCCCCCCGGAGCGGGGCTCTCCCTGTGAGGTCGGCTACGGCCCAGGGGTGTGGCTCCGTTTGCTCCGAGTTCGATTCTCCGAAGCGAGACACCCGTGGCTGCACCATGTCAATGAAAGTTGGGGCGCATGGCATGGGCCGGGTGGGCCATTCCTCGATGGACATGCCTCCTCGTTTTCTCGAGGTGGCGACACCGGTTCGAATCCCGTTGGGGCTGCTCAGTAAGTACCGGTTAAGAGGCAGCATTGGTCGCGACTCTGCTGTCGGATCTTGGCCGACATGGTTCACCGCGAGACGTTGGCAGTGTAGGGCCTCCTGCGGGACTGAGCTGGCCGGGATCACGGACAACGGCGTCCCTCGGTCAGGCCTTGGTGACCGCCGACGGCGGTGGGATGGTGCCGGCGCCAGTGCTCAGGCACCCGGCCTTTGCTGCTGGGTCCGCAGCGGCTGGGAGCGTCGGTGGCTTCATGAACGCCGGCTTCCTGTGGAAGTCCAACATATCGAAGAGGCTGTTGGCGTTGGCATCGCGGCGGGTGAGCGCGGGGAGGTTCCACTTCTCTTCGACGGTCTTGAGAATCGAGGTGTGGTCATAGGTCGTGTGGGACACGAAGTCCTTTTTGGCGTAAGGACTGACCACCCCTGACGGAACACGGAATCCGTATCGATCGAACCCACCGGGGGGATCGCCCGCCTTCAAGGTCGGCGGCACATCGTCGGGAGGTATGGCCGCCGGCGGCGGTACATGGTCGTAGTAGCCCCCATGCTCGTCGTAGGTCCAGATCAGCATGGTTTTGGGCCAGTTGGGACTGGACATCACCGCATTCACCACTTTGCCCACAAATTGATCGCCGAACTGAACGTCTTGGGGGTCCTCTTCGGACTGTTTTCCGAAGTCGGGCTCCACCAGGCAGAACGAAGGAAGAGTTCCGGCCTCGGCGTCGACATAGAACTGGTCGATCTTGGCCAGACCTTGGAAGAGTGCCTTGTCCTGCAACAGGGGCAGAAATACTCCGAGGCTCGGCAATGTCGAGTAGTAGTCCTTCCAGGTGATTCCGTGCTTGTTGAACTGCTCGAAAATCACACCGTTGGGCGGCAACGCCGGGGGGAAGCTGTCGTCAATGAGGCCAAGTGAAGTCCCTGCAATGAGGTACCGGCGATTCGGGTCCGTCTGGGCCATGGCCGAGCAGAAATACCGATCGGCGATCGGAAAGGTGCTCGCCATCCCACAGGTGAAGGGGAGATCAGCCCGGGTGAAGTAGCCCATGGCCTCGGCCGACGTGCTGGTGACGAATCCCTGACAGGAACCGCCGTCGTAGGCCTGGTGGGTGACTCTCCAGTTGTTGCCAATACGCGTTGTCTGACACTCGGTCGGCATGTGAAAGGCGTGGACGTAGTTTCCGTTGCCGTCGGGGTTCTTGGCGGTTGGTCGACGGTTGGGGCCGAATGTGAACCCATCACCCTTACCGATGAGGCCAAGGATGTTGTCAAACGAATGGTTCTCCATCATCACGACCAC
>PNAT01000201.1:11254-25090 GCA_003169675.1 Acidimicrobiaceae bacterium | reverse complement strand
TCGAGAAGGCCAAGGAGATCGGCGCCACCCACACGGCCGCCTCCCTGCTCGATGCGCAGTTCATGCTGCCCGAGCTCACCGCCGGCCGTAACGCCGACGTCGTCATCCTCACCCCGGGCGTGCTCCAGGGTGATCTCATCGGCGCCGCGTGTGCCGTCGGGTCCAAGGATGCCCGCATCGTGGTGACCGCCATCGCCCCCTTCCACCAGATGGATGTGCAGCTGAACCTGTTCAACTTCGCCATGAACAATCAGTCGCTCCTGGGCACGATCTTCGGCTCGGTCAGCCCGCGGGTGCAGGTGCCGAACCTGCTGAACCTCTACGAGGCCGGTCAGCTGAAGATCGACGAGATCATCACTCAGGAGTACACCCTGGACCAGGTGCAGCAGGGCTACGACGACCAGGCCGCCGGGACCATCATCCGCGGCGTGGTCAAGTTCGACACCTGATCAGGACGGCAGGCCCAGGGGCCGTACGAATCCCGGTGGGATGACGAGATCTTGGGCGCTCAACTCGTGAATCGACCCGTGCCCGAGTCCAAGCAGCGCTGATTCAATTCCGCTGCGCAAGAGGTCGAGCACATTCTCCACCCCGGCCTGCCCGTTGGACGCCAGGCCCCACAGGTAAGCCCGCCCGATCATCACGGCTCTCGCCCCCAGCGCCAGGGCTTTCACGACATCACTGCCACGCCGGATCCCGCCGTCGAGAAGCACCTCAATGTCATGTCCCACGGCCTCGGCGATGGACGGGAGCACTCGGATCGTGGCCGGTGTGCCATCGAGGTTGTTACCGCCGTGGTTCGACACCGAAATGGCGCTCACCCCGGCGTCGACAGCCCGCCGGGCATCATCGACGCGGGTGACCCCCTTGAGCATGAACGCGCCGTCCCACTGCTCGCGGAGCCAGGCCACGTCCTCCCAACTCGGAGGCGGTGTCTGCATCCATGCGCCGTAGGCACCGAAGAAGGTGGGCCCCTTTTGATCTCGGGCCGCCATGTTCGGCGCCCTGAGATCCGGAAACTTGCCCGATTTGGAGAACCGGTACAACCACCGGGGACGCATCAGGGCTTCGGGGCCGAATCGTGCCATTGCCCGCAGACTGACGGACTCGGGGATGACGGGACTGCCCCAATCACGTCCATGAGAGAAGGACCAGTCCAAGGTGGCGATCAATCCGACCGCGCCCGCCGCGCGCGCCCGCTCCACCCGCTCCAGGACATCGTCACGGGACCCGACCCAGTACACCTGGAAGAAGGTCTGGGGGTTGGCCCCCACCACCTCCTCGACGGCCTTGCTGGCGAAGGAGCTCAGACCCATGGCGGTCCCCCGGGCGGCGGCGGCACGGGCCACGGCTACCTCGCCGTCGGGGTGCACGGCCTGCACGCCCGTGGGCGAAATGACGACCGGCAGGGAGATGTCCTGGCCCATGACCGACGTGGCCAGGTCCCGGGAGGCCGCCGCACCGGCGACATGGGGCGCAAATCCAATCTCGCTGTACGCCGCGATGTTGTCCTCGATCGTGATCCCCTTCTCCGAGCCGGCGATCAACGCCGCGTAGACCGACTTCGGGAGGCGCTTCTTGGCCCGTCGCTGGGCCTCGGCCACCGTTTCGAACCATTCGTTGCTCATGTCGACCCTCTCGTGCCGCCCACGCCTCTCCCCTCGGCACCCCCAACGGAGCACCGCGTGACCGGGAGACACTATGCCGCTCATCGGCGGTGCCCCACCACCTGGCCCGGGACATCTGATTCTGGCTGAGGGTGGCCAAGGCCAATTCGGAGCCACGAGCAGGCACGTGTCCGATAGAGGGCCCAAGGCCGGTCGGCCGTTACTGGGCTCGGTCACCCGTCCCGAGTGTTCGAGAGCTCCACGAGCCGCGTTCTCGTCAACGGGGGGCGGGAAGGTAATTTGTTCGAGAGCTGGGAGAGTTGAGCGTTACTTCGCCGGGGTGCCGAACGCGGTACCGCGGCCAGCTTTCGGTGCCACCGTGTTCGTAGGCAGCGTCCTCGTCGACCGACCGCGGAGGCGGCATACGCCGAGAGCTCGCACCTGATCGATCCTCCGCTTGGTGGACTCGAGGATCACCCGGACGCTGTGAACAACCCCGTGAACCCAGAGGGCTCACACGCTCCTTGAATCAGATCTTGGAGTCGATGGTCTTGAGCAGGGCTGACTCATTGGCGACCGAGGCATCAGCGGTGATGGCGATCTCGAGGGATCCGAATAATGCAGCCACTTGATACTGGTTCGGGTCCGTGTTGCTCGACTGCGAGCTGTAAGCAGACTTGCCCACACCCTTGACGGCAGCGCTGCCCGACAACGACGACAGGGCCTCCTGGAACGTCTGCAAGGAGATACCGGCGTCGTAGTAGATGCTCACGCCGGCCCCCCCCGCATAGGTGCAAGTCTCGACGTGCTTCAAGGTTCCCGTTCCCGCCTTGCCGGTGGCACTGGTCACATGAGTGCCGAGGGCGGCGTTGATGGTAATGGCGCTGATCTTCGAGCAGGCCGGAACGGTACCCGGCTTCAGACTATGGGTCTTTGCTTTAACGTTCTTATGTGCCTTATGGGTGCTCGCTCCCGCGACCGAGATTGGCACGGCAGCCAGCGTGCCTCCAAGCACCACCATCACCAGCGCGGATCCTGCTCGACTTCGAATCATCCGGACAACCTTTCTGTGCGGGTCCATGGGATCAGGGTTCACATGGTCGTAGTGTCTCGCCCTGGGCTGATTGGGCGGCCCAATGTAGTGGCCCGGCCCCCATTGTCAAGAGGCGGTTGTCTCGGCGTGAGTGCTGTGCCGCGCCTTGCTTTTCGCCTTACTGGTCGACTCCGGCGAGGGTGGCGCAGGTGGACCACAGATCGACGGCGTTGGCCTGGTCGTAGGAGAGATCGGACGAGGGTGCCCGCGTGACGCCGATGAAGTAGGTTCCCGACTCCTCACAGAAATTCGGCTCCGTGGCCAGGCGGGCCACGTTGAGGCCCGAGGCCTCCGTTGTCATGGCTCCCTTCATGAATCGTCTGGCGCGAGGCAAGATGTGCTTCCAGGCGAAGCGGCTCAGCGGCCCGTAGTCCCTTGCCAGTCCCGATCCGGCCATCAGGCCCGGATCCATGGCGGACACCACCAATGACGGACCATCGGGGTTTCCCTTCGGGTATCTCCTGGCAAACCCGTAGGCCAGGTACACGTCGCACAGCTTGGACGTTGTGTAGCGGATCTGTCCCAACTTCTTGGTGTGCATCCCCTCAAAGCCAGCACCGGCGGCCAGGTCGGCGGCGCTCGTGTAGCGGGGTTCGGGCATGCCCGTCTTGAGGGTGGGGTCGTGGGTGCCGCTGGAGACGAAGATGACGCGGGCGTCGGGCGTCATTGCGGGCAGGAGGAGCTTGGTCAAGAGGAAGTGCCCCAGTACATTGACCGCAAATGTCTCTTCAAATCCGTCGACGGTGAACCGCGATTCTTCGACGATCTGCACTCCGGCGTTGCAGAGCACGGCACCGATGGGCGGGGCGTCCAGCGCGGCGATGGCGTCGGGGAATTGGCGCACGCTCGACAGCGACGCCAGATTGAGAGGAACGGCGTGCAGGCGGCTCGTCTGGGGAGCAAGGCTGGCGATGGCACTGCGTGCCCGACCGGCGATCCTCGATGCCACCACGATGTCCGAGAACCTGCCGGCGGCGGCGGCGGCGCGGACCGATTCGAACCCGAGCCCTGTGTTCCCACCGGTCACGACGATGGTCGACGGATCCCCCGGTTTGCTCATTGCGGGTGACTGTTCACGGAACGGCCGCCACCCAGTTGCGTCCGCAGTGACTCGGACGACCACACCCGCGCCCGTATGGCCAGGCGCGGCAGGAGGGGACGGAGACAGCGGGCCCGGGCGCAGCCCTTCCACACACCGGCGCCGTACGCCACATCGTCAGCCACGTGCAAGGCGGCGTACCGGGCAGGGTCGAGGGCACCGGGATTCTCGAACCAGTCACTGATGGCGGGAACCAGGAGGGCCAGTGCGGCGCCCCTTCGGGTCCGCCGGAAGAGCACTCCCATGGCGAAGGCCGGCGCCCAGGCTCTGGTGAGCCCGGCCCAAGCGGGGAGTGCGGCCTTGGCCGCTCCAACTCCGGCGATCTGGGTCGCCACCTTCACGGGATCCCGTACCAGTCCGGACAGGCGGCGAGCGAGGATGATGATGGACGCGGCCAGAGTCTCGAGCGCCAGCATGGGGCGTCCAATGAGGGTGAGGAACCACACGGCAGCGGTCCATACGGATGTGGTGAGGGGCGCCAGGTTGTCTGGGTGCCGTTGTGCCAATGGTGCTGCCGTCAATCCGTAGAAGGCGCGGCGGGCCAGGAAGCCGGTCCAGGTAGACGGCCCTTCGTGGAGGACCGTGCTGGTTGGCTCATAGCGAATGTTCCAGCCAGCCTCGACCAATCGCCACACCAGGTCGACGTCCTCGCCACCGCGCAGGCGGGGGTCGAAGAGGTCCTCAACCGCCACGTCACGCCTGACGATCAACGCGGCACTGGGGACGTAGGGGATCCGGCTCAAGGGACGGACCATTCCCTCCACCGACCCGCGGTCGAGCGACGACCGTACGGCTTCGTAGCGTGAGAGTGATGTAGGCGGAGTCGACGGTGTGGGCACGATGCGAGGGGCCACGGCCGCCACCAGTGGATCGTCAAAATGGCCGAGTAGCGGATCCAGCCAATTTAAAGAAGGGACACAGTCCGAGTCCACGAAGGCCACCAGGGGGGTATCGGCTACTGCGAACCCAGCGTTGCGGGCCACCGATGGACCCGCGTTCGAAGAGAGCCCGATGAAGACGGCCCGGTGGTGATCGGCAATCTCCATGGTCAAGGAGGCATCGGCGGAGGCATCGTCAACGACGACACAGGCCAGACCCCCAAGCGACGAGAGCAGGCGCTCGAGTTGTTCGGGACGATCCCTCACCGGGATCACCACAGTGACTGCGGTGGGGTCGAGGGTGGCCGAGGCTGGATGTGGGGCAAATGCTCCGGCCGAGACCATCCGTCGGGCCAGTCGTTCGGCCCCCGGTTGGTGCCCGACGGGACTGCCCGCGCTCCACTCGGCGATGAGCCTCTTGGCGCGGTCCGAGAGTCGAAACAATCGCAGTGGGCTCCCACCCATCAGCACTGTCCCTTCGTCGAAGCTCACTGTCGACGGGTCCATCGAAAGGCCGAAGGAGTTCGGCAACATGGTCGAGGCCCGAGGTGGGGCCATCCGTAGGCGAGTTGGTCCTCCCGGTAGATCAACAATCCGAGGGTGCACGGGGGCCATCTTGGCAGCCTGGAGACTTCGTTCCCCGGGGGTAGGCTGGCGCCTGGCCGTAAGGAGGTCACAATGCTGGTTGAAGACCAAGAAGGGGCGGACGTCGAGGCGCTGTCCGAAGAAGACGTCGACGAGCTGCTGGTGGAAGAGGTATCGATTGACGGGATGTGTGGCGTCTATTGAGCGTGACCGACACCCGGGCGCCGCATTCGCCTCCCGTCTTTGATATTGACGGAAGCTGGCGTCTCAATCCCCAGGTGGCTCTGCGAGGTGAGGCCTTTGGTGCGCTGGCGTACCACTACGGAACGCGACGGCTCATCTTCTTGAAGTCACGTCCGCTCGTTGACCTGGTCTCCTCGCTTGATCGCTACGCCAGTGCCGCCGAAGCGATCGCGGCGCTCATTCCCGTCCCGGAGCGAGCTGACTACGGGCGTGCTCTCGCCCGCTTGGCCGCTTCCGAGGTCATCGATGCCCACTGAGAATGGTCGTCCGACACTCAAGGAGCGGTTCACCCGTGGCCTGGATGCACCCATCTGTCTGACGTGGGAATTGACCTACGCCTGCAACCTGGCCTGCGTGCACTGCCTCAGTTCCTCGGGTCGCCGTGACCCGAGGGAGCTGACCCCGGCCGAGGCGCGTCAGATCGTCGACGACCTGGCGGCCATGAAGGTGTTCTACGTGAACATTGGCGGTGGCGAACCGATGATGCGTCCGGACTTCTTCGACCTGGTCGGATATGCCGTCGACAGCAAGGTGGGAGTGAAGTTCTCCACCAACGGGACCCGCCTCACTGCCGAGAGAGCCCGGCGTTTGGCCGCCATGGACTACCTCGACGTGCAGGTCAGCCTCGATGGTGCATTGGCTTCCACCAACGACGCCGTACGGGGCGAGGGGTCGTTTGCCGCGGCCAGAACCGCCATGGACAACCTGGCGGCGGCCGGTTTCGGCCCGTTCAAGATCAGCGTGGTGGTGACAAAGGAGAACGCCACCCAACTCGATGCATTCTCCGCCATTGCCGAGAGTTACGGCGCCCAGCTTCGTCTCACCCGCTTCCGTCCCTCGGGCCGCGGCGTGGATTCCTGGGAAGCGCTGCATCCCACCGCCGATCAACAGAGAATGCTCTACCACTGGTTGCTCGAACACCCTGATGTGCTGACCGGTGATTCCTTCTTCCATCTCTCCGCACTCGGGCAACCTCTGGATGGATTGAATCTCTGTGGCGCCGGCAGAGTGGTCTGCCTCATCGATCCCGTGGGTGACGTCTACGCCTGCCCCTTCGTCATCGACCAGGAATTTCTGGCCGGCAACGTGCGCAATGCCGGTGGGTTTGCAGAGGTGTGGCAGCACTCGGATCTCTTCACCTCACTGCGCCAGCCCCAAAGTGCCGGCGCCTGCGCCTCGTGTGGGTCCTATGACGCCTGCCAGGGTGGCTGCATGGCCGCCAAGTTCTTCACCGGGCTCCCTCTTGACGGTCCCGATCCCGAATGTGTCTTTGGCCATGGGGAAGCAGCACTGGCTTCTCGGGAAGTGCGTCCCCGATCCGAGGTGGGACACTCCAAAGTCGACCCCAGCGGAATCCGTATCCCGGTGCCCACGCCGGTGCGGTTCCGCTCTCCCGCTCACGCATCGCGCTGAACCGGGCGTCGACGATGCTGTTGGGCAGGGCCACCTGGCAGGAGGTCGAGGCCACCGGACGCCGTTGCCTTCTGGCGGTTCCCGTCGGCTCGCTCGAGCAGCACGGTCCCCATCTCCCCTTGGACACCGACACGCGTATTGCCATGGCACTCACTGACATGCTCTCGAATGAGCGACCCGACGTCATGGTGGCACCACCCGTGTCCTACGGAGCCAGCGGAGAGCACGCTGCTTTCCCAGGGACCCTCCTGGTGCACCATGGCGTGCTGTTCCAGATGTTGGTGGAGATCGTGCGTTCAGCGCGGGCGGCCTTCCGGGGGGTTGTCGTCGTCTCGGCGCACGGTGGGAACCACGAAGGTCTCTCGCTGGTGGAGTCCCAATGCCGCGACGATGGTGACGATGTGCTGATCTGGAACACTCGCGCCGAAGGGGGTGACGCGCACGCCGGGCGAATCGAGACATCGCTGATGCTGGCCATCGACCCGTCCGTGGTGAGAGTCGATCTGGCGGAGGCCGGGTGCACCGAACCGATCACGTCGATTCTGCCCCGTTTGCGCGCCGAGGGAGTCAGGCCGATATCGTCCAACGGCGTGCTGGGTGACCCCGAAGGTGCAAATGCCGGCGAGGGCGTGGCATTGCTGGGGTCGATGACAGCAGAACTCTGTGGCGCTGTCACCGTCCGGTGGCCAGTCACGGATGGCAGCGCGTGAGCCCGGTCGCGGTGGTCACCGGGGCTGCCCGTGGTATTGGTGCAGCGACGGTGGACAGGTTGGTGGCCGGTGGATGGAGGGTCGTCGCCGTCGATCTGTGTGCCGACGATCCTGCGCTTGACTATGCATTGGCCACACCCTCAGATCTTGACGCCTTGGCCGACCGGCATGGCGATTCGGTGTGGCCGATGGTCGGTGACGTGCGGAGCCGGGCAGACATGCGGGCTGCCGTGGACGCTGCCGTGCAGCACTACGGGGACCTTCATGCCGCCGTGGCCGTGGCCGGCGTCGTCAGTGGCGGCCCGTCTCTCTGGGAGACGGGGGACGACCAATGGGATGTGCAGTTCGACGTCAACGTCAATGGAGTGCGCCACCTGGCCGGCGCAGCCGTGCCGGTACTCCTTGATTCCGCCGAGCCACGCCAGGGTCGTGTGGTGGCCGTCGCTTCGGCCGCCGGGCTCATGGGTCTTCGTCGGCTGAGTGGGTACAGCGCGTCAAAGCACGCGGTGATCGGCCTGATCAAGTCCCTGGCGGCCGATCTGGCCGGAACCGGCGTCACGGCCAATGCGGTCTGCCCAGGTTCGACCCGAGGTCCCATACTCGATGCCTCCGCCGCCGTGTACGGATTGGCGTCGGCCGAGGAATTCGCGGCCCAACAACTGGTGGAACGCCTGCTCACTCCGGACGAGCCGGCCGCACTCATCGCCTGGTTGTGCAGCCCCGAGTCGAGCGGAGTCACCGGAGGCGTCCTCCCCGTCGACGGCGGATTGACGACCTCGTGACCATGGTCGGGAGTGAGTGCACCCATCTCGAACAGATCGCCGAGGTCGAACCGCAGACTCCGACCGGATGCACCGCCTGCCTGGCCTTGGGCGACACCTGGGTCCATCTGCGCCTGTGCCTCGGGTGTGGATTCGTGGGATGTTGCGACTCCTCACCCAATCAGCACGCCACCCATCACTTCGAGGAGACGGGGCACCCACTCATGCAGTCTTTCGAGCGGGCAGAGGACTGGATCTGGTGCTACGTCGACAAGGTGTTGATCAAGCCCGCCTAGGAGACTGATGATTTATTCGCATTCGGCGAGGGCCCTGTTTTCCACAATCCTCCACGATTGCTGTAGAGGCCATAAGAACGCCTTGGACGATGAATATGACCACGTTTGAGCGGGGTCGCAGACGTGCCGCCGCTTAAATCAACAGTCTCCTAGTGGCTCTGTCCGTAGGTGGTATCCCGGCTGGTGGCCCGCGCTGAACCCACATGGGCGACGGCACGACGGAGATCGTCGATCAGGTAGGGAACCGTGGCCGCACTACCGGCATGCACCGTGGCATGTAGTGAGTCGGGACGGTTCTGCCGGTCCAGATACCAGCCGTCTTCGGAGAGCTTCTCACCCACGGCGAAGATGTCGAGCAGCTCAGGGTCTCGCGCCCCGAAGGCCATCACCGTTCCCGGCGGATCACCGCGTACCGTCAAACCGTCAATGGACTCGATTCCCGCCCGCAAGGAGAGCGCGGCATCGTGCGCCGTCCGGGTGAGCTCCAGGTATCCATCCTGGCCAATGTGCATCAGCGCCGCCCAGGCGGCGGCAATCGGCCCCGCCGGCCGGGTGCCCGCCATGGCTGTGGAGGCGTAAAAGCCACCCAACCAATCGGTGGTCATGAAGAGCTGCTTGCGGGCGAGCTCGTGAGTCCGGTAGAGGATGACCGAGACCCCTTTGGAGGCGTAGCCGTACTTGTGCACGTCGGCCGAAATGGACGTCACTCCCTCGACCCGAAAGTCGAATGGTTCGTCCAGCCGACCCAGCTCAGTCAGGAAGGGGAGCAAGAACCCGCCCATGCAGGCGTCGACGTGGCAAAGGATGCCGCGCTCACGGGCCAGGGCTGCGATATCGGTGATGGGATCGATCACCCCGTGGGGGTAGGTGGGCGCGGACCCGACCACCATGATGGTGTCGTCCGTGCAGGCATCGGCCAGGGCATCGGCATCAACCCGGAAGTCCGGACCAACCGGGACCCGGATGAGCTCCACATCAAAGTAATCCGCCGCCTTGGTGAAGGCCGCGTGCGCACTCTCGGCCGCAACGACTTGAGGGCGTTCGATGCCCCGATCGTGGCGGGCCACATCACGTGCGGTCTTGACCGCTTGGAGCAGGCTCTCGGTCCCCCCCGAGGTGAGGTAGCCCTCGACCGCGCCACCGCTGCCGGGATCGTCCGCCCCGAGCAGGGTGGCCGTGTTGCATACGATGTCGTGCTGCATGATGCCGATGCTCGGGAAGGCCAGGACGTTGAGGCCGTTCTCGGCGCTGTAGAGGGAAAGAGCTTCTTGGAGGAGTTCATGCACCTCGTCGCCGGCCGAGTACACCAGGCTGAACACGCGCCCTCCCCGCCAGTCCTGGTCACCCTGTTTCATGGCCAGCAATTGCTTGAGCACCTCATCTCGTGGGAGGCCGTGCCGGGGGAGCGGCGTGTGAGGGAAGGTGTCCATGGGAAGTTCTTAGCCGACCGGGTCGGAACGGGGAGTTTCCAATGAACCGTGAGCCGGGATATCTTTGCCGTCGTGCCCGGGTTGACCCTTTGAAGTTCGCGGTGACCTTCGGGCGTATGCGCCCCGACATCTGGGTCGAGGCAGCTCAAGTGGCCGAGCGATTGGGCTTCGACTCGATCTGGCTGCCCGAGCACCTGGTCCTGCCGTTAGCCATGGCGGGGTCACCCTATGCGGGGGCCGAGCACCCGCCCGTGCCGCCGACCACACAGCTCTTCGATGCGGCGTCAATGCTGTCCTTTGTGGCGGCGCGTACATCGACCATTCGCCTCGGCACGTACGTGTACCTGCTCGGGCTTCGTCACCCCTTCATTTCGGCCCGGGCCTTCGCCACACTTGACTGGCTCTCGGGTGGACGCGCCGTTATCGGTGCCGGCGCTGGTTGGCTCGCCGCCGAATGGGAGGCGGTCGGCATCGACCCGTCCACCCGGGGCGCCCGCCTGGACGAGGCCATTGAGGTCTGCCGCCGGCTGTGGACCGAGCCCACGATCTCACACACAGGTCCGCATTTCCCGTTCGCCGAGGTGGCATTCGAACCCAAGCCGGTGCAGCATCCCATCCCCATCTTCATCGGCGGCGAATCGGCGCCGGCGCTGCGCCGGGCGGGTCGACTGGGTGATGGGTGGATCGGCATGGCGCACACTCCCCAGACCGCTGGGACCATGGTTGCGACCATCCGTGGGCACATGGCAGAAGCAGGTCGGTCCGACGCCCCATTTGAAGTCACCGTCGGTGGCGAGTGCAGCTCGGACGATGACGTGGCCGCCTGGGAAAGGGCCGGGGTCGACCGTCTCATCGTCTCGCCCTGGGAACGCTCGAAGGAGGCGCTCGGCGCCATGGAGGCATTTGCCCAAAAATTCATGGGGGACCGGGAATAAGTCTGCTCGGGCTGGAGGGAAAGGTGACGTTGATCACCGGTGCCGCGGCCGGCATTGGAGCCGCCACGGCCACCCTGTTCGCCGAACAGGGGGCGACACTCGCGCTCTGCGATCGTGAAGCGTCTTTCGCTGACGGTGACGGGCCCTTCCGCAGGGTGCTCGACGTTCGAGACAGCGTCGCCGTCCAGAGCTTCGTGGGCGCCGTGGTCGAGCAATTTGGTCGCATCGATGTGGCGGTCAACAACGCCGGCGGGACGTTCGCGTCCGCCCTGCTTGATGTCTCGCCCAAGGGCGAGGCGGCCCTCATCGCCGAGAACTTCACCCAGGTGACCCAGCTGGTGCGTGAGACGGTCCCTCACATGCCGTCCGGAGGGTCGATCATCAACGTGACTTCCATTGAGGCGCACCGGGCGGCGCCGGGGTTCGCCATCTACGGTGCCATGAAGGCCGGCCAGGAAAACCTCACGAAGTCCCTCGCCCTGGAGCTCGCCCCAATGGGCATCAGGGTCAACGCGCTGGCTCCTGACGTGCTCCTCACCGAGGGCACCGCCTACCTCAGCGGGGACCGGATCGGGACGGGCCTGCCCTACCAACCGTCTCCGATGCCCCCACTGGGCCATTGGGGCACATCAGCCGACGCTGCTGGGGGCATCCTTTTTCTGGCCAGCGACCTGGCGCGCTTCGTCACCGGCATCACCCTCCACGTCGATGGCGGCAACCTGGCAGCTGGGGGATGGCACCGTTCCGACATTGAGCGCACGTGAAATGCCCGATGCGAGGAGCGCCATGCAGGTGATTATTTTGGGTAGCGGGAGTCCCCTTCCGGACCCGCAGCGGGCTGGACCAGCAACGCTTGTTCGCACATCAGCGGGAGACCTCCTCTTCGATTGCGGTCGAGGGGTCCTCATGCGGGCCGCTGCCGTCGGTTCGGGGGCCGGAGCATTTCGGGCACTTTTCTTGACCCACCTGCACAGCGACCACATAACCGACCTCAATGACATCTACACAATGCGATGGGCAATGTCGTTCCAACCCAACCCACTGCCCCTGTTTGGTCCTCCGGGAACGGCCACTTTGCTGAAGGCCACAGAGGCGATGCTTGAACCCGACATCGGTTACCGGCTTGCCCATCATGGCGATCTTCAATGGCGACCTTCGGCTGAGGTGAGCGAGGTTGAACGTGGAGTCATATTTGACGAGGGCACGGTACGAATCACCGTCGGGCCGACCGATCACGCTCCGGTCCGTCCAACCGTGGGGTATCGCATCGACGACGGGAAGAAGTCGGTGGTCATTGCCGGTGACACCGTGCCATGTGCCGGTCTCGACGAGCTCTGTCGAGGGGCCGACGTCCTCGTCCACACTGTGGTGCGACGTGATCTGATTGAGCAGTTCGGTTTGCCTCGGCTCACTGATGTCCTCGACTATCACTCGTCGGTTCCCAACGCCGCACAGACGGCGGCACGAAATGGAGTTGGACTCCTCCTGCTCACGCACCTTGTCCCGACCCCCGCACCCGGAACTGAGCAGGAGTGGCTCGACCAAGCCAGGGTCCATTTCGATGGCACTGTCGTGCTGGCCACGGATCTCCTGACCCTCGGCGTGGGTGACTCGACGCCCTGATTGCAGGACGTGGATGACTCGCGCCAGACCGTTGGATCCATACTGTCTCGGGCGAGCGGGCTATTCGGTCAAGTGCTGAGACAGGAACGACAAGGAGTCTGGTTCCTGCGAGCTGAAATACGAGTCGGAATGACATCCCTGCGAGAACTCGACGACGGCACCACGCGGGAGGGCGCCCTCCAGGGCTTCCACGCCGGGGTGGAATGGATCGTCATTGCCCGATGCCACTCTCAACGGAGTGTTCTTCAAGAGTGCGGCGTGAGTAATGGCGTCGTTGGACCGAAAGGCACTGGGCGAGTCGTATGCGCCCGCCTGGACCCTGTTGGCCGGGCAGCCCGCCGTGGGAGATCAACTCCACGCCTGTGGCACCGGCGGCAACCAGCGTTCCTGCCGCACCGGGTCCAAAGGTCAGAAATCGTCGTCGGGTCCAGGTGGGTTGACCTGCCATGGCCGGCGATTGGTCTTCCGATGACGACGGGTTGCCAATCGGCTGCGCCATGGGTCAATGAGCCCTCACATGGGGCGTATGAGCCCTCGAGGAGTCCGAGACATTGTCCCGATCACTGTCTGAGGGCACATGGTTGACTCCCGGCGTAGCATCTTCTTGTGACGACAATGGCAGAAAGCCTCCAGGCAGCTCGGACCAAGATCGAAAGTGCTCGCGACGCGGTACAGAGTGACGAGGGAGCGTCGCCGGTTCTTGCGGCCGTCGTCAACGAATTCGCAAAGAAGGCGAAAAAGGCAGTTGGGTCGTCGGACGAACGCGTGGCCGTCATAGAGCTCGAGCAGGCTGGCGACAGTGCCAAAGCGGCGGCAGAAGCTGACCCCGGCGTGTCGCCCGCTACCCGGGACATAGTTCTTGAGGCCCATCTGGCGATCTGTATCGCGAAGAGCAAACTCGCTCCCTGACCGTCCGCTGAAGGCAGGGACGGTGAGTGTCAGGTGCTGTCTTTCTCCAGCCGTTAGGGGTCGTCTCCATGCTTGAGAGGCGGGTGACTCCTCGGTATCCATTCGGGCGGCAAAGGTGGAGTGACCAGTCGCCAGACCCGGAAATGGAATCAAGAAGGTGATTTCTTGCCGGTTCCCACGGTAATGTTTGATTCCGTGGATTAGCTCAGGCTTTGGACTTGTTCAGGGTCACGGCGGCGCGAACGAGAGTCTTC
>PNAT01000201.1:0-11103 GCA_003169675.1 Acidimicrobiaceae bacterium | reverse complement strand
CTCCTTGATTCTCGCGTCTATCAACTGAGAAGGAGACTTGCTTTCCGGCGACCCGCCCTTCTCCATGCCCGTTTCTCTTCCTTAGTCCCGAGGCTCTGATACATGGGGGTTATCCCCACCGTGCCGATTCTACCTGGAGCTGCGGTTAACCGGCTTTCGGTCGACAACCGCTCCGATTGGCGGATTAGGGACACCTCGCCTACTGACAACGCGAGAGGATGGAGTCAAGAATGCATCTTTGCTCGTTCCTTCCACAATCGGCACCGCGCATGAGCAGCCTGTGCGAGCCCAGGCAACGACTCAGGATCGGTCGAAGTGCCGATGTGCTATTCGATCGAGAAACTCGACCCGCTCTCGGCGGAGCCGTGGGTTCGGGAATGTGCCTCGGTGGGATCAACCCCAGATAGGCCCCCCTGACCGTTGCCCAGAAGTTCGGACAGGCAACGATGTCGTCCTTGGGACAGACGAGGGAGTGCTCGCTGGCTTGCGGCGCGTCGGGGGACTCGTCGCGATCGCCTCCCAGCCGCGGTCCCCGGGAGCGACGGCCGAAACAACTGCTGCCTCCGCGAAGGAGATCGTCGAAGCGCTGAGGCCCGCAGGCCTTGTTGCGATTCGCGTTGAGACGCTGGACCTCAAGCCTCCGGTCGCGTGCGTCATCGGGACAGCGCCTGGGCCGCCGTAATCGTTGAGGTCTTGCCCGGGCTCGAATCGGCCTGGCACCGCTCATTCGCAGCGAATTCTGGGCCCTGCGCCGAGTAGTTCAAACGTGCCGTCCTTGGGCGGTCACCGTGCCCTCAATGACACGAATCGATCGGCCATCAGAAGGCAGCAAGAGCGCCCGCCACCTCACCAGCAGCCGACGACCCGAACCCGTGGACTACGTCGTCCAGATGAGAGCTTGGGGCTCGGTGTAGGCCAGAATTCCGAAGTCGCCCCCGTCCCGGCCGACGCCACTCATCTTGAAGCCGCCGAATGGAGCGTCGTGGTTGCGCTGGGCGGTGTTGATCCCCACGTGGCCGGCCTGGAGCCGCTTGGCCACCCGCAACGCTCGGGCGCCGTCCTTGGAGAAGACATAGTCGTACAGGCCGAATTCGGTGTCATTGGCGATGGCGATTCCCTCATCCTCGTCATCGAAGGGGATCAAGGTGATGACGGGTCCGAAGATTTCCTCGCGGGCCACTCGCATCGAATTGTCTCCCGTGATCAGCGTCGGTGCCACGTAGTAGCCCTTGGGCAGATCGGCCGGGCGTTCGCCTCCGATGATGACCTCCCCGCCGTCCTCGCTGGCCGTGGCGATGTGCGCCTCAATGCGGCCCCGCTGGGCGGCCGAAATGACGGGCCCGATGATGGTGGCGGTGTCGGTCGGGTCGCCCACCTTCAAGTGGCCGGCCATCTGCACCAGGCCGTCGCGCACCTGGTCGAAGAGGCTCCGGTGCACCACGGCCCTGGTCGGTGCGGTGCAGATCTGCCCGGAGTGGAACGTCCAGGTCGAGCCGATGCATCCGATGGCCGCCTTGACGTCGGCGTCGTCGAACACCACGCAGGCTCCCTTGCCGCCGAGTTCGAGGAGGAGTCGCTTCATGGTGCGCGCCGCCTTCTCGGCAATGGTGATACCGACCTGGGTCGATCCGGTGAAGCTCACACTGTCCACATCGTCGGAGTCCACCAACGCAGCCGAGGCGGCCGGGCCGTTGCCATTGACCAGATTGACCACGCCCGGTGGGAAGCCGACCTCGTGGAGGATGCGCACCAACTCCACCACGGCCAGCGGGTCCTGCGGCGCCGGCTTGACCACCACGGTGTTTCCTGCCGCGAGGGCGGGAGCGACCTTGCCGGCCATGTTCACCATGGGGAAGTTGTACGACGTGATGCACGCCACCACACCGGCCGGTTGACGATTGATCATGCCGCCGATGATCCCCCCCGGGGCCAGCGGAGTGGCCTGAGCCGACTGGGGCAGCAGCGGGGTCTGCAGCACCTGGCGCGGATCGCGGGCATAGCGCTCGAAGCGGTCGGCGGCCACCGGGACCTGCATGCGGGAACCGACGGTGGCCGTGGCCCCCGTTTCGGCGATGACCAGCGGCAGGAGCTCGGGCGCCTTGTCCCGTATGGCCGCCGCCGCATCACGCATCAGGGCTCCGCGGTCCTCCACCGACCAGGCCGCCCAGCCGGGTTGGGCCTCCTTGGCGGCCGCGGCCGCGGCGTGAGCGTCGGCCGCGCTGGCGTTGGGAGCCTGTCCGACGAGGCCCTCGGTAGCCGGGTTGATGATCTCGTAGGTGCCATCAGAGGCATCGACCCACTTCCCCCCGATAAGGAGTTGATGCTCGTCGCGGCTCTTGTTCTCGGCCATGTGTGCTCCCTGTCGGGCGGTGTCAGTAGATCTGACGAAGCGTCACATCTTGATCTGCCCGGACACTGGTCGCCAAAGTCGCAGCTGGGACCCACCGTGGCTGAGGGGTTGGCTACCGTGGTGTTCCGGGGAGGAGACTGGACTCATGACAATGGGGACGATGCCGGTCGGGACCGAGGGCTTTCTGGTGCCCCTGGGCGACGAGGAATCCGATGGGTTCTGGGAGGGGACAGCGGCAGGCGAGTTGCGGATCCAGGCCTGCGGGTCCTGCGGGGAACTGCGATTCCCGCCCCGGGTCATGTGCCCGCACTGCCAGTCGACCGAGCGGGAGTGGCGGGCCATGTCGGGGAAGGGCTCGATCTGGTCCTTCGTGGTGCCCCATCCACCGTTGCTCCCGGCCTACACGCCCTTCGCCCCTTTTCCCGTGATCACGGTCACCCTTCAAGAGGGCCCGACCCTGCGGATGGTGGGCAACCTGGTCAACGGCCCGGGGGGCGCCATCAACGAGATCGACCCCGCCACCATCGTGATAGGGGAGCCGGTCCACGTGGTGTTCTCGGCTCTCCGACGGCCCGACGGGACCGACGTCCACCTGCCCCAGTGGGTGCGCGAGGCAGACCGGGGTCAGGCGTGACCGCCCACCGCGTGGGAAAGGGGACTCCAAGTCTCAGCGCAAGGTTGATGAGGTCCCGGACTTCTCCATACATGAGGGATGAACTGAGATTCCGGGGCGCACCCGATGGAGAAGAACGAGCGCCCGCCACCATCGCACCCGCCCACGCCATGTCCGGCGCCGTGGGCGACACCATTTTGGGCAGTGCCGACGTGTCACGGGCCCGTGAGCGCCGCCGAATCATCCGCCAACGTCGGGCCGTCGCCATAGGCAGCCTGACTTTGGGCTGGCTCGTCATGTGTGACATCACGGGTCGTGGACTCTTCCCATCCGTGACCATGCCGCACTGGTTCGGGCCCATGGCCCCCATGCTGATCATCGTGGTCCTGCTCGGCGCGGTTATGGTTGCGCCGTTCGTCGGCGCCGGGCGCTCCCCTCACACCCTCATCCGTCCCGGGGAGACCAACGTAGGACTCAACGATGTGGTGGGGATCGACGGGATCAAGGCCGAAGTGGTGCGTTCCATCAACCTCTTCTTGGCCCACCAGACGTTCAGAGAGACCATGGGGGGCTCGGCCCGTCGCGGCGTGCTCTTCGAAGGTCCACCCGGCACGGGAAAGACCTTCGTGGCCAAGGCCATGGCCAAGGAGGCCGAGGTCCCCTTTCTCTTCGTCTCCGCCTCGGCCTTCCAGTCGATGTACTACGGGCAGACCAATCGAAAGATCCGCAACTACTTCAAGGCCCTGCGCAAGTACGCCCGCACCGAAGGGGGCGCCATTGGCTTCATCGAGGAGATTGATGCCATCGGTTCGTCACGGCGCGGGATGGGCTCCAGCGGGAGCGAAGGGGTATCCGGCGTTGTCAACGAGCTCCTGGTGCAGCTGCAGTCGTTCGACAGCCCGTCGCGCGGGCAGAGGATCCACAATGCGTGGATCGATTTCATCAATCGCTACATGCCCGAGGGTATGAAGGTGAGCAAGGTCGTGATTGAACCGGCGAACGTACTTGTGGTCGGGGCCACAAACCGCAAGGATGATCTTGACCCCGCCTTAATCCGCCCCGGGCGTTTCGACCGTTCCATCTACTTCGGGCTTCCCGGCCGCCGCGCCCGCGCCGAGATCATCGCCTACTACCTAGGCAAGAAGGCTCACGCGCTCGATCTTGACGAGCACGGTGCCGTCGACCTGGTGGCCGGCATGACGTTCGGGTATTCACCTGCCGCGCTGGAGCGCCTCATGGACGAGTCCCTCGTCATTGCCCTCACCCACGGCCGCTCGGCCATGACGATGGCCGATGTGTCCGAAGCCAAGATGCTCATTGAGCTCGGTGTCACCGACGCCACCATCTACACCACCGGCGAGCGCGACCGTGTGGCCACTCACGAGGCCGGGCACGCCACCGTCGCATACTTTGTTGGACAGACCCGCCAGCTCGACGTGCTCTCCATCGTCAAACGGCGTGACTCCCTGGGCTTGCTCCAGCATTCCGACGTCGAGGAACGATTCACCCAGAGCAGCGAAGAGCTGCACGCCCTGATCCAGATCTCCTTGGGCGGCATGGTGGCTGAGGAACATTGGTTTTCTGAGGCCTCCACCGGGCCAGCGTCAGACTTGGCCGTCGCCACCACCATCGGGGCCCAGATGATCGGTGCCTGTGGCATGGGCATCTCGCTGATCTCGGTTGCCGCAGCGGGCGACGGGTATCAAGTCGGTGGGATCGTCGACAAGGTGCTGAGAGACAAGGCGGCCCGGGCCGAGCTGGACGCCCTCCTCATCGCGTCGCGTGATGAGGCCAAGGCCATCGTCTCGGCGCACCCAGAGGTAGTCGAGGCCCTACGCGATGCCCTGCTCGAGCGAGACGAGCTCGTCGGCTCCGAAATCACCGACGTGATCGAGAACTCCCTTCAAGAGATCACAGAGCAACAATGACCTTGCCGGCGTTGCCGCCGGTGAACAACAGATTGAGCGCGTCGGGAGCTGACTCCAGGCCGTCGACCACATGCTCGGCATGGTGCAGCTTGCCTTCGGCCAGCCAACCCAGCATGGCTGTTTGCGCCTCCGGGAACCGGTCGGCGTAGTCGAGGATGATGAAGCCCTCCATGCGCCCCCGTCGCCCGATGAGGGCACGGTAGTTACCGGGACCGGTTGGACGCTTCTTGTCGTTGTAGGTCGAAATGGCACCGCACAGCACCACACGCCCGCGCAGAGCCAATTGCCCGAGGCAGGTGTCGAGGATCTCGCCCCCCACATTGTCGAAGTAGAGATCGATGCCCTTCGGGCAGGCGTCGCGCAGGCGTCGGCCCACGTGCTCGGTCTTGTAGTTGATGGCCTCGTCGAAACCCAGGTCATCGACGATCCAGCGGCACTTGTCGTCCGTGCCGGCCAGGCCGACCACCTTGCCCGCACCCTTGATCTTGGCGATCTGCCCGACGGCGGAGCCCGTGGCCCCGGCCGCCCCCGAAATCACCACCGTGTCGCCTTCCCGGAGCTGGCCGACGTCGAGCAAGCCGAAATAGGCCGTCATGCCGTTGACCCCGAAGATATTCAGGGCCAAGGTCGGCTCCACGCCCGGCGGCAAGGTCTGCAGACCTCCGGCTCCTTCGGTGGCCACGGTGAACTCCTGCCACCCCAACATCCCGAACACCAGATCGCCCACAGCGTAATGGTCGGAGTTCGACGTCTCGATCTCACCGATTGCGGCGCCGCGGATCACCTCGCCGATGCCGATCGGCGGCAGGTAGCCGGGGGCGTCGTCCATCCAGGTCCGGATGGTGGGATCGATGCTCAAGTACCTGACCCGCACCAGTGCCTCTCTCGGCCCGGGTTCAGGAACTGGGACCTCATCGAGGCGGACAGTGGAGGCGTCGACCATTCCGGTCGGTCGTTTGGCCAGGAGCAGCCGGTGATTCATTGTGGTCACCCGGTCAAGCTACCGTCACTGAAGGCAAGAGGTAGGCGAGCGATGAGGGTGACGTTTGGGGTGAGGGCATGGTGAGGGGTCAGAGGGCGCTGGTCGGCACCTTCTGCCTGGGCGCCTCGGTGGTCCCGTTGACAGTCGGTGCCGGCGCGGCCACCGCGGTGCCGGCACGGCCTTCGGCCGGGTGCGCGTTGCCCGGTTCTGTATCTCCGGGCACCTCAAACATCCTGCTGGCCGCCGGTGGCGACAATGGGGCCTACGTGCGGGAAGTCCCGCCCTCCTACGCCGGTCATGTCCCCACGCCGGTGGTCATCGATCTGCACGGCTACGGGGAGCCCGCTTCCCTGCAGGTGCTCTTGACCGCGCTCGGGACTTACGGCGACACCCACGGGTTCATCACCATCACCCCACAGGTGGCCAGCCCCGTGCCCGATTGGGATCCCTCCCTCGGCGGCAAGGACCTGGCGTTCTTCGGTGGCCTCATGCGGGCTATCGATTCCACCCTGTGCGTGGACCGCAACCGGATCTTCGTGACCGGCTATTCCGACGGGGCGTTCATGGCGTCGGCCATCGCCTGTCAGTTCGCCGGCCAGGTCGCCGCCGTGGCGCCGATCGCCGGGATTGACGATCCAAAGGGCTGCCATCCCTCACGCCCGGTGCCCATGGTGGCCTTCCACGGCACGGCTGATGGATTTGTGCCCTATACGGGAGGGCTCGGGCCATCGGCGCTGAAGCTCCCCGCCCCCGATGGCTCCAAGAAGACGATCGGGCAGTTGGTGCCGGCCGGGAGTCCCCTCCTCGCCGGTCCGTCCGTCCCCGCCGCGACCGCTGGGTGGGCCAAGCGGAACGGCTGCGCCCCGGCGCCGAAGCTCAGCACCGTGGCCCCTGACGTGACGCTCATTGAGTACCGCTGCCCACGCCGGGCCGACGTTGAGCTCTATCGCATCAACGGAGGGGGTCACGCCTGGCCCGGCAGCGTGTTCTCCAAGGGCATTCAGTCGATCGTCGGGAAGGTGACCTCATCCATCTCGGCCAACCAGATCATGTGGGATTTCTTCCGGGCCCACCCGCTGCGTCATTGAGGGTGCTGGCCGTCCCGTCCCCCGAGCACGCGGAGCACCAGGCGACCCCAGCGTCCCGGAGGTCGGGCCCGCTGGGCCGCCAGCGCCGCGGCTTCATGGTCGCTCGTGAGCGGACCGCCGAGCCTCCAGTAGCGACCGTGGCGCGGAGGGCGGACATAGTGCGGTACCGGGGGGAGCTTCTTGGTGGGCTTTCTTGGCCGCTTGCCCGGCCTGCCCACACGTACAGTGTGCCCCTTATTCGATCAGGTGCGTGGTTTCATTGAAGCCACGCACGTGCCAGCGGTCTCCGGCCACCACCAGCCGGGAGATGGAGCTGTTGTCCGCGGCGATGAAGGCAAAGGGAGAGGCCCCGCTGGCCTGGGCCAGGAGCTCCCCGATGACCCCGCCGTGGGTGAACACGACGACTCGGGCATCGGCGTGGTCGGCGGCGATGCGGGTCACCGCCCCCCGGAGGCGGGCACTGAAGTTCTGAGCCGGCTCGGCACCGGGGACCACATCCCAGCGCTCTTCGGCCAGCATTTGCTGGACTAACGGGCCCCGGTCGGCCATCATCTGCCGGAAGAGCCCACCTTCCCATTGGCCCAGGAACACCTCCCGGAGATCGGGCTCGACGATCGGGGTTCGCCCGCTGAGGGCGGCCAGAGGTGCCGCCGTCTCGGACGTGCGGCGCAGGTTGGAGACGTACAAGGCGGCCCACTCCTCGCGCAGCAGGAGTGCCGCCACCAGTTCGGCTTGGTGCCGGCCGATCTCCGAAAGCGGGGGGTCCCCCTGGCCCTCGAGAAGCTCGAAGGACTCTCCTTCCACGGCATCGGCCGACTGGCCGTGACGGACCAGGAGGAACTCGGTCGAACCCAGCGGTCCCGTGAATCGCTCCTGGCTGAACTGGCGTGGGGCGGGCATGGAGGTTGAGCGTGGGCGCGATCAGCGAGGCCGCGGAAGTTCCGGCGGGCCCTCATCGTCCTCGACGACCTCGGCATCAATGATGTCGGGATCGTGCGCGCCGGGGTGCGTCCCGGTCGGGCTGTCGCCGAAGTTGGCAAAGAAGGTGGTGAATATGGCGTTGGGTCCCTGGCCGAAATTCACCTGGATGCGGCGGCCGGCCTCGGGACCGAGCTGGCCCCAGAGCGGGATGGCGCGGCGATGTATGACGAAGCCCTGGACACCTAGCGTCAGTCCGAGGAAGATCAGCAAGCTGGCGCCTTGAAGGTCGGCCGCGCCGGCGTGGCCGCCACCCGAGTGCACCCCCCCGGCGCCGGCCATGAGGTGGACGACCAGCGAGACCAGCCACAGCACCATGGTCACCGTGGTGCCTTGACGGACCACCCAGTGGTTGGTGGTCCACACCGTGACGGATAAGCCCCGCAGGGCACCCAGCACCACGGCCCCCACCAGGGTGCCGCTGACCCAGAGGGCGTCGGCCGTGGTCACGTGGTGTGAGCCCGTGTAGTCGACCAGCTCGAAGAGGCCGATGCCACTGAGGAGGAAGGGCAGCCGGGGTTGGAACAGGCGCCGCACCGGGCGGATCCGGGTCTGGCGGACCAGGACGAAGAAGAGGACGACGACGCCGACGGTGTAGGACCAGAACATCGGTCACCACCCTATGGGCGGCGTCCTGTTCAGCCACCCAGCAGCGGCCCGACCTCTTCGGCGAATTGGGCCGTCTGCTGGCAGAACTCCTCGACCGAGCGGGCCATGAAGCGGACCTGGAGATGGTTGACCCCCATGGCGACCAGCTGGCGCAGCGACGATGCGACCTCGGCGGCGTGGCCCTGCAGCACATAGTTGGGAAGGTCCCAGTCCGCCACCCCCGAGGTGAGGTGGATGGGTTCGACGATGGTGCCGATGTCGATGGGCGCGCCGCCCCGGAGCTCGTCGCGTAGCTGGCGCAGGTGGGCGATCTGTCCCGGCAGGTCCCGCCGGCGCGTCCCCTGAGGCAGCCAGCCGTCACCGAAGGCCGCCGTGCGGCGTATGGCGGCGGGCGACGAGCCGCCGATCCAGATCGGGGGGCGAGGCTGGCGTGCCGGGCGTGGGGCCAGCCCCATGCCCGAGGCCGGGAAGCGCGGGCCCGGAAGGTCGGGGAACGCATCGGTGAAGCACCGGGCCAGGGCCGACACGGCCTCGTCGGTGTGCCGCCCCCGCTCGGCGAAGTCACCCGTCAAGAGCTCGTATTCCTCGGGCACGTGCCCAGCGCCCACACCCACGATCAGGCGACCGCCCGACAGGAGGTCCAGGGTCGACAGCTCCTTGGCGGCCCGCAGCGGGTGGCGTTGGGCCAGGATCAGCACATGGGACAGCAGGTGGGCCCGCGTGGTCAACGCGGCCAGCCAGCCCAGCGTCGCCGTGGTGTCGTACCAGATGGTCCCCATGGCATCGGCCAGGCGCTCGGGGATGGCGGTGTGGTCGCACACGCCCAGGTAGAAGTAGCCCGACCGGTCGGCCACCTGGGCGATCCGCCCCAACTCCTCCGGCCCGGCGGTCTTCTCCCACTCGGCGACATAGAGCGTCGACTGGGACTGGATCGGGAGCTGCATGCCGAAGACGACCTGCCCCTCGGGCACGGCGCGTACGTTGTGGGCCGGGATCAGTGTGAGGTCGGTCATGGCGAGGGCTCTCCGTTCATGTGGTGCATCAGCCGAGGGCGCACACCGCGGCAGCCAGCTGCGATGGTGTGCCGAAGGTGGTGGACAGCACCCGGGAGCGTTTGAGGTGGAGGTGGAGGGGCAGCTCCCAGGTGAAGCCCATGCCCCCATGGACCTGGATTGCGGCGCGGGCGTTGACGACAGCCGCCTCGTCGGCCAGGAGCTTGGCGCCCATGACCGCCCGGGCCACCACCTCCTCGGGTGAGCAGAGGTTGGTCTCCGCTTCGAACGCCACCGTGTCGGGGTCGTCGGCCAGGCAGGCCGCCGCATGCACGGCGCTGCGCGCCACCTCGGCCCGCACCAGCATGTCGGCGCAGATGTGCTTGATGGCTTGGAAGCTTCCGATCGGTTTCCCGAATTGCCGGCGCTCCTTGGCGTAGGCCACGGCCAGGTCGAGCGTCTCCGCCGCGTGGCCGACCTGCAGGGCGGCGGTGAGGAGTGACCCGTCGCGCACCAGTCGGACACCGACGTCGGCCACCGGTTCGCCGGCGGCCAGGGACGCCACGTGCCACATCGGCGTCAGGGGACACAGCGGCGCCTCAATGCGCGTCGCCCCATCCACCGGCGGTGCGGGGACCAGGAGCCGGGCCGTCGACCGCCGGTCGTACCCGGGCAGTATGAGCAGGCCCGCCAATGAGGCCAGATGCTCAATGATGACCGGTCCCGTCCCGCCGCTGTACACGCCGACCTGGGCCTCTCCCTGGGCTGCCCCCTCGACCAGTCCGGCGCCGGCGGCCAGGAAGGTGCCCACCAGGGGGCCGGGGACGAGGGCGCGTCCCAACTCCTCGAAGACCACCACGGCCTCGGACATCCCCAGGCCGACGCCCTCGGGCTCGGGCAACGTCAGGGCGAACAGACCCGCCTCACCCAGAGCGGCCCAGTGTTCGGTGGAGATGGCGGACTCCGCGCCCTCGGCCTCCCGGATGCGGGCCAGCGGCAGCCGTCCGGCCACCATGGCCCCGATGCCGGCGGCCAGTTCCTTCTGCTCGTCCGACACGCGAAAGTCCATCAGCGCGCCTTGGGGAGGCCCAGGATGCGTTCGGCCACGATGTTGCGCTGCACCTGGGAGGTGCCGGCCGCGATGGTGAGCGAGATCGACTTGAACCACGAGGACAGGTGCTCGTCGTTGCCCAGGGGCAGCCCGTCGGGGCCGTCCAGTGGGTCGATGCTGAGCGCGGCCCGGTCGAGCACCTCCAGCCCCAGGTCGCCCAGGGCTTGGGCGTGCTCGGTGTACGAGAGCTTGAAGACCGAACCGCCTATGCCCGGGACCCCGCTCTGGGCGGCCTCGGAGACGTTGCGCTTGGTCAGGGCCCACAAGGCGTCGAAGGCCGCCATCAGGTGGCCGATGCGGCGGGCCAGCCCGAGGTCATTCAGCAAATCGTGGCGGCGGGCCAGGGAGTGCACGGCCCGCACCAGACGCATCGACTCGAGGAGGTCGCCCACGAAGGCCGTGCCGCGCTCGAAGGAGAGGGTGACCATGGTCACCCGCCAGCCGTCGTTCTC
>PNAT01000077.1 GCA_003169675.1 Acidimicrobiaceae bacterium | reverse complement strand
AAGAAGCCGTCCTCCTCCGTCCCGGCTTCCTCGTCTTCGATCCCGGTCTCCGCCGGTGGCGCCGCCAGCTTGGACCGCCCGGACTGCACGGTGCGGGTCAGGCGGTCGAGCACGATCTCCATGCCGGCCAGCTTCTGGTCACAGAAGTCCTCGGCCTCATGGCGCATGGTGCGGGCCTCGTCGTTGGCGTCGTCGAGGATGCGNNTCGGTGCGCTGCACCATGCGCTCGGCCTGGGCCCTGACCTCTTCCATCAGCGCCTCGGCCTCCCGGGTGCGCTCGGCCAGGAATTCCTCGCGCTCGCGCAACAACCAGCGGGCCTGGCGCAGTTCGTCAGGCAGGCAGTCGAGCGCGGCGTGCAGCAGCGAGGTGACCTCCTCGCGCGACACCATGACCGAGGACGAGAGCGGCATCGACTTGGCCGCGGCGAGAATCCCGAGCAGCTGGTCGAGGATCGACTCGGCACTGACTTCAGCGGCCGGTTCTTCCACTTCGAGATACTGATCGCTCACTTTTCCCCTTTCCCACCTTCGAATTTCGCCACCAGGTGCTCCGCCACGACCTTGGGCACGAAGGCGGACACGTCGCCCCCGAAGCGGGCCACCTCGCGCACCAATTTGGAAGCCACGAACGAGTGCTTGGAGCTGGTCGGGATGAAGATGGTCTCGACGCCCGAGAGGTGGTGGTTCATCTGGGCCATCTGCATTTCATTCTCGAAGTCCGACACGGCGCGCAGACCGCGCACGATGGCTGACGCACCGACGTCGCGCGCCACGTTCACCAGCAGGGTGGACACCGACACGATCCGCGTCGAGGGAATGTGCGCCAATACGTCCTCGAGCATCTCCTGGCGCTCCTCGAGGTCGAAGAGGGGCTGGCTCTTCTGCGGGTTGCGCAGCACGGCCACCACCACCTCGTCGAAGAGATGGCTGGCCCGCTCGACGATCTCGAGGTGCCCATTGTGGAAAGGATCGAAAGAGCCCGGGAACAACCCCACTTTCACGAGCCGTCACCGCCGACTTGAGCCACGGTGACGAGCGTACCGCCGTACCGGCGCTCCCTGGTGACCACCCAGGCCTCGGCGGGCACCGCGATGGGGGCGGAGGACTCCATCACGACCTTGCCGGCATGCAGCAGGCCCAGCAATTCGGACCAAGCCTCGAAGTCATAGGGTGGGTCGCACAGGGCCAGATCGAACGAAGGGGCGCCTTCCAGCCAACCCGGCAACGCGGCGCGCACGAGTGTGGCCGCCCCCTCGCCCAACCCGACCGCCTCGAGGTTGGCCCGCACCGCCGCCAGCGCGCCCGGGTCCTGATCCACAAAGGTGGCCGCGGCGGCGCCGCGCGACAGGGCCTCCACCCCGAGGGCGCCGCTGCCACAGAACAGGTCGACCACACGCAGACCGTCGACGCCCCCCTGTGAACCCAAGATGTCAAAGATCGACTCACGCACCCGGTCCGAGGTGGGGCGCACCGATGCCGGGAGCTTGGCGGCCAGCCGGCGCCCACGACTCTGGCCTCCAATGACTCGCACCGACGCCACGGTAGACGCCCGTCAACTCTTGAAGAGGTACTCCCCCTCGTCGTCACTGAGGAACAGGCGGATCTCGTCGGCCATCGACTCGTGCGCCAGCAGGAGGGGGTCGCCGTCGACGATGGCATCGGCCACCTTCCGGGCCTCGGTGAGCAGGAGCCGGTCGTCGGGATCGGACAGCGAGGCCAGTCGCAGGTCGGTGTGTCCCTTCTGGCGCGCCCCCAAGAGCGTCCCCTCCCCGCGCAGCCGCAGGTCGACCTCGGCCAGGGCGAAGCCGTCCGACGAGGCGGCCACGGCAGCCAATCGCTCGGCGGCCACGGCGTCGGGCCCACCGCCATCACCGTCATCTCCCCCGCCCAGCAGGTAGCACCAACTGGCCGCCGTCCCCCGGCCCACCCGGCCCCGCAACTGGTGCAACTGGGCCATGCCGAAGCGGTCGGCGTTCTCAATCACCATCACGGTGGCCTCGGGGACATCGACGCCCACCTCAATCACCGTGGTGGCCACCAGCACCTCCACCTCGCCCGTGCGGAAGCGGGCCATGGCGTCCTCCCGGGCCGCCGGCGCCATCTGTCCGTGCAGGAGGCCCACCCGAAGGCCGGCCAACTCCCCGGCCGACAGGCGCTCGAACTCCTCGGTGGCCGACTTGGCCTCGACCTTCACCGAATCGCTGACGAGCGGGCACACGACGAAAGCCCGGTGCCCCACTGCCACCTCCGCTCGCACCCTCTCCCACGCCTCACCCTCGTCTGCGGGAGAAGGCCCGGGCAGCCACCTGGTGGTAATGGTCACCCGGCCCGGGGGCATTTCGTCCAACGTGATCAGGTCCAGGTCGCCGAAAATCACCATGGCGGCCGTGCGCGGGATGGGGGTGGCCGTCATCACCAGCAGGTCGGGGTCGCCCACCTCGCCCTTGGCCCGCAGCGTGGCCCGCTGTTCCACTCCGAACCGGTGCTGCTCGTCTATCACCACGACGCCCAGCGAACCGAACTCGACTTCGTCGGTCAGGAGGGCGTGCGTCCCCACCACGATGGCCACCTCACCACTGGCCAGACCCTCGAGCATGGTCCGGCGCGCCGCGCCCTTCACCCTGCTCGTCAACAACTCGACTCGCACCTCCAGGTGGCCCACCATGGCTCGCACGGCCGACGCGTGCTGCTCGGCCAGCACCTCGGTGGGGACCATCAACGCCCCCTGGTGCCCGCTCTGGACCGCCCCCAAGAGCGCCGCCAGCGCCACCACCGTCTTGCCCGAGCCGACGTCGCCCTGGAGCAGCCGGTGCATGGGGAACGGCCCGGCCAGGTCGGCCACGATCACCGCCAGCGCCTGGCGCTGGGCCCTGGTCAACTCGAAGGGAAGGCCGGCCAGGAAGCGGGCCACCAGCGTGCCCTCGATGGCGCCCGTCACCTCCCGCGGCGACACCTGGTGGCGCAGGGCCCGGGCGTTGTGCTCGAAGGCGCGGCGGCGCAGCACCAGCGCCAGCTGCAGACGGAAGAGCTCGTCGAAGACCAGGCGCCGCCGGGCCGGCCCGGTCACGGCCAGCGACTCGGGACCGTGGATAGCCCGCAGCGCCGCCGTCCGATCCCACAGCGAGAGGGCGGTCCGCCACTCGTCGGGCAGCGGGTCCACCAGCTCGCCGGCCCGCTCCAGGGCCTCCTCCACGAAGGTGCCGATCTCCCAGCTCGTCAGCCCCGCCTTGGCCGACGCCGGGTACACCGGGAGGATGCGCAACGTCCGCCGGGTCCGACCCACGGCCACGGCGGCGACCCCCGCCACCACGTCGACCACGGGATTCACCATCTGGCGCGCCCCTCGATACTCCCCCACCTTTCCCCAGAAGATCGCCTCCGTCCCCTCTTCCAATTGCTTGGCCCGCCACGGTTGGTTGAAGAAGACCACCTCGATTCGCCCCGTGCCGTCGTCCACCGTCAGCTGGACCACCATGCGACCGTTGCGAGCCGGGCGGGAGCGCACCCGCTGCACCTCGGCCAGCACGGCCGCCTCGGCGCCCACCTCGAGCCCCGACACGTCGGCCTGCACGGTGCGGTCGATGTAACGGCGGGGGTAGGTGGTGAGGAGGTCGAGCACGGACTCGACGCCCCATTGGGCCAGCTGCGTGGCCTTGCGCGCCGACACGGTCTCCAGCACGGACACCGGGCGCTGGCTCAGGTCCCGGAGCGAACGCAGCGCGGCCACTCGCCCGGTACTACTCAATCCCGAGCAGGTACGGGTACAACGGCTGGCCGCCCTGGTGCACTTCGAGCGCCACCGCTGGATACTCCTCACCCAACCACTCGCGGATCATGCGCGTGTCAGCCACCCTGGCGCCCTCGCCCTCAATGAGCGTGACCAACTCGTGCTGCTCCTCCAGCAGCCGGATCAGGAGCAGGCGGGTGCACATCACGGCCGAGTCGGCGATCGACACCACGCCGTCGCGGGAGATGCCGATCCAGTCACCCTCGTGCACCTCTCCGGCATCGGTGGTCGTGTCCCGCACCGCCCGGGTGATCTCGGCCGGCACCACCCGGGCCGCCGACTCACCCATGCTGACCACGTTGGCGCTCGCCCCGGCGGCCGGGTCGTAGGCCAGCAGCGCGGCGAACCCCTCCACGATGCTCCCCGTGGCCACCACCCGTACCGTCTTGTCGCTCAGGGCATCGACCTGCTCGGCCACCGGCCGGATGTTCTTGTTGTTGGGCAGGATCACGACTTCTTCGGATCCCACCGCCTCGACGGCCTTGACCAGGTCGGCCGTGGAGGGATTCACCGACTGCCCGCCCAATACCAGATGGTGCACCCCGAGCGAGCGGAAGATGCGCCCGACGCCGTCCCCCGTGACCACCGCCACCACGCTGGTCGTGGGCGGAGAACCGCTCGGCTCCACATCGGACCCTGCCCCCGGGGCGCCGGCGGCCTCCCGGACCCAGCGCTCCTCCTCGACCTGTTCGTTCAGGTCGGTCACTCGGATGCGCTGCGGCCTGCCGGCATCGACCCCGGCCTCGACGGCGGCCCCGATGTCGTTGGTATGGATGTGGCAGTTCCATAGCCCTTCCCCGCCCACCACCACGATGGAGTCACCGATGCCGGCCCAGACTTCCTTGAAGTCGCCCATTGAGTCATCCGGCGCATGCAGCAGGTACATGACCTCGTAGCGCAGGTCGTCCGGTCTGTGCCCGCCCTCGCTCTCATTTCCGGTCCCGCTTCCGGCCAGGGCTCCCAACGCGGCGATGTCCATCAGGTCCGGCAGGCCCGATGGCTCGGGCAGGGGGCGCCCGTCGACCACCAACCAGAAGGCGTCAAGGAGGAGGAGGAACCCGGCCCCGCCGGCATCGACCACGCCGGCCTGGGCCAGCACGGGCAGCATCTCGGGCGTGCGGGCGAGTGCGTCGGCCGCTGTCGTGTGTGCACCCTGCACCACGTCGAGCAGCGTCGCTCCCCGGGCGGCCGCCGTGCCCGCGCCGTCGGCCGCCGCCGCGGCCACGGTCAGGATCGTCCCCTCGACCGGCCGCACCACGGCCCGCCGGGCCAGTTCCGAGGCATGGGACAGGGCATCGGCCAGCACCTCGGGACGTACGCCACTGTCGCCGGCTGCCCCCAAACGCTCGCCCATGCCCCGCAAGAGCTGCGACAGGATCACACCCGAGTTGCCCCGGGCCCCCATCAGCGACCCGTGCCCGATGGCCCGGCAGACCAGGGCCAGATCCGAGCCCTCCGCCACTCCCTCCAGCTCGGTCACCACGGCCTCCAGGGTGAGGGCCATATTGGTGCCGGTATCGCCGTCCGGCACCGGGTAGACATTGAGCCGGTTGATGTCCACCTGGTGCGACCGTAAGGCGTCCCGGTAGCCCCCCATGACGGCACGCAGGTCGTCGGCGCCCAACGTCGCCCGGGGGGTCATGGCAGGGGATGCTAACCTTTGCGCCTCCCGCGAAGGCCTGGTTCAGGAAGGTTCACCCAATGGCAGCAGTGTGCGACATCTGTGGCAAGAAGCCCTCATTCGGCATGAATGTGAGCCACTCCCACCGGCGCACCAAGCGCCGTTGGGACCCGAACATCCAGCGCGTGCGGGCCGTGGTCAACGGTGCCCCCAAGCGCCTGCACGTCTGCACCTCTTGCATCCGGGCCGGCAAGGTCACCAAGCCGCTCCGTCGCACGCACGCGCCCGCCGCCACAACCTGACGCCTGCGCCGGAGCTGTGCCCTGGTCATGCGGGGGCGCCGTCGGTGTCTCTCTCTCCCATTACTAAACCTTTTTGTGTAGTAATGGGAGAGGAAGTCTCGGAACAGCCTCCTCGCCGAGAGAGGCGCACCCCGCCAGGTGCACATCTAACCGATCGAGTGTTGCCAGCCGAGCCGGCCCAGCTCCTCGCCCGCCAACACGCGCACTCCGGCATCGGCGACCACCGTGCCGATGCGCCACGGCCGCCGCAGCCCCGCCGCCTCGAACCCGTCCATGAGCGCTCCGAGGTCGGGCTCACCCACGGCCATCACCAGCTCGTAGTCCTCCCCCCCTCCCAACGCCTCGTCGCGCGTGGCGTCCTCGGCGACCGGGACCGACTCGAGCACGAATCCCACTCCTGACTCATCCGCCAACCGGTGCAGGTCCAGGGCCAGGCCGTCGGACACATCGATCATGGCGTGCGCCCCGGCCACCCGTGCCGCCGCACCCTCGCGTAACCGGGCCACGGGCCTCCGGTACGCCTCGCCACCCCCCTTGCGCAATCCCGCCGCCGACCCACCGCACGGTCCGGTCACCAGCACCGCATCGCCATCCCTGGCACCGGCCCGGCCGACCGGCTCGCCCCCATCCGCCGTACCCATCACCGTCACCGCCACCACCAGCACCCCGGCCGCCGACACATCACCCCCCACCACAGGGCAGCCGCTCGCGCCAGATGCCTCCGCCACCCCCTCCATGACCCCGAGAGCCAACTCCCCATCGCCGCCCGCCCCGGGCACGCACAAGGCCACCAGTGCCCCGAGAGGCCGGGCTCCCATGGCCGCCAGATCGCTCAACGCACCCATCAGGGCCTTCCAGCCCACATCGGCCGGACTGCACAGCGCCAGATCAACATGCACCCCGGCCACCACGCTGTCCACCGACACCACCAACGGACCGCCGCCGGGTACCTCAAGCACAGCGGCGTCGTCCCGCAACCCGAAGGCCCCAATTCCTCCTCCGAGTGTGCCTCGGATACGCTCGATCAACTCGTCCTCGCCGAGGTGTCGCGTGCGCCCAGGTTTGGGTGAACCCACGGCATATGCCTAGCATTGGACGCCACTCGCACCGGCCGGACGAAGGAGCAGACCCCCGCACCATGCCTCCCACCACGAACGTCAAACTCCTCGCCTGGGTCGATCAGGTCGCCGCACTCACCACACCCGACCGCGTGGAGTGGTGTGACGGCTCCGCGGACGAGTACGACCGCATGTGTCAGGGCCTGGTCGATTCCGGCACGTTCACCAAGCTGGCGGACGCCAAACGTCCCAACAGCTACTGGGCCCACTCCGATCCGGGCGACGTGGCCCGGGTCGAGGACCGGACCTTCATCTGCTCCGAAAAGGAGATCGACGCCGGCCCGACCAACAACTGGCGGGACCCCGCCGAAATGCGCACCTTCCTCGACGGCCTCTTCGCCGGCTGCATGCGCGGGCGCACCATGTACGTGGTCCCCTTCTCCATGGGTCCCCTCGGTTCGGATATCGCCCACATCGGCGTCCAGGTCACCGACTCGCCATACGTTGCGGTCTCCATGCGCATCATGACCCGCATGGGCGCCGGCGCCCTTGAAGTGCTGGGGGCCGACGGGGAGTTCGTCCCCTGCCTGCACTCGGTCGGCGCACCACTCCAGCCAGGCCAGGCTGACGTCGCCTGGCCCTGTGACGCCGAGAACAAGTACATCGTCCACTTCCCCGAGACCCGGGAGATCAACTCCTACGGTTCTGGCTACGGGGGCAACGCGCTGCTGGGGAAGAAGTGCTTCGCCCTGCGGATCGCCTCGGTGATGGCCCGCGACGACGGCTGGCTGGCCGAGCACATGCTCATCCTCAAGCTCACCTCGCCCGAAGGCGAGACCCGCTACGTCACCGGGGCCTTCCCGTCCGCCTGCGGCAAGACCAACCTGGCCATGCTCATCCCGTCCCTCGAGGGGTGGAAGGTCGAGACGGTGGGCGACGACATCTGCTGGATGAAATTCGGCGCCGACGGCCGCCTCTA
>PNAT01000155.1 GCA_003169675.1 Acidimicrobiaceae bacterium | reverse complement strand
CGCTACGCGGTCTTGATGTCGGGCCCCCACCGCCTGCCAGAAAGCTTCCAGCGACGAACCCTTGGTTCGTCGCGCCCAAAAAGAACCTACGAAGTCCTACTTGACTTGCCGTTCCACATCAGCTGAATGCTGTCCAACCTCGGCACCGAGGGGATGGCGGGGGAGGGTGGCCCATGGCTCAGTGGCCGTTCCGTACCGCGGGGATCAATGCATCCTCCCCCACGGCGCCGGCGCTGGCCCCACCGAAGAGGGAGTTTGCTATTGGTGTGCAGTTGCAGATTCGATGTCCGAACCACTGCGGAAAAACTGCTCCATCTCGTTGCTAAACGCGGCGAACTGGGATTTTCCGCTGCCCTTGGCGCTGTACATCGCCATGTCGGCCTGTCTAAGGATCAGGTCAGCGTCAGGAGTTCCACCGCAATAGGAAGAGATTCCTATGCTGGCGCCAACCATGGTCTGGCGGCCGGATACATCGAAAGGTTCTTCCAGCGCGCCGAGAATGCGTCGAGCGATGTGCTCTGCGGCATCCCGACTTTCGGGGTCTTCCTCAACCAACACCGCGAACTCGTCGCCTCCGATGCGCGCCACCAGATCTTCAGGTCTGGCACAGGCATGCAGGCGTTCGGCGATCTCTATCAACAGGCGATCGCCCACTTCGTGTCCGTAGCCGTCGTTCACCGTCTTGAAGTCATCGACGTCGATAAACAGGAGGGCGGGCGGTCGCTCATTGAGGTCCCGGCGTACCAGCGAGGTCTCCAGACGCTCGCGTAGCAAGGCCCGGTTGGCCAGACCGGTAAGCGAGTCATGCAATGCCCGATGGATCAACTCTTGCTCCAGGGCTTTGCGTTCATCGACTACCCGGCTATTGACGACAATCCCGTGGACCGTCGACTCGTCGACCATGTTGGTAACAGTCGACTCCACCCAATGCCATTCACCCGAGGAGTCGCTCTGTCGCACCTCGACCGTGCGTGACTTGCCGATGTTGGCGATGACGTCGTCCAGCACCGCCGAAGCCTTCTCCTGGTCATCGGGATGCACGGATTCGATGGCGGGCCAGGAAGTGCGTTGCCCCGGCTTCCACCCTAGGATCCGCTCGACGGCAGGCGACTCGGTTATGTACGTACCGTCGAGGTCAACGATCGAGACCATGTCGGTGGCGCGCTGGGCGAGGGCCCGGAACCGCTTTTCGCTCTCGCGCACACCTTCGGCTAGGGCTTCTTTCGCCGACAGCGAGCGCACTGCCCCAAAGAGCAGGGTGACCAACTGGCCGATGACCACAAAGAAAATGCCACGGCTCACCCAATCGCTCGCTACCTGGGCCGTTGTCGGATTGAAAGAGAGGGGCAGGAGCGGCCCCGCCACGACCATTGAGGTGACTCCAGTTGCCAAAGCCCCCCAAGGCCCGAATCGCAGACCAGCTATGAATACCGGGATGTAGAACCAATGCGGCGCAACGGGGCCGGCGCCGCCGAGAAGTATCGTCACTCCCCAACTCACGAATAGCAATACGACGATGACCGCAGCGGCCGCCGGCGCAGGCAGAACATTAAGGGTGCCCCACTTGATCAACAGTGAGGCCAACCCTTTCGTGGAGGTATTTCCGGACGCCATCTCCCGTTGTTGCGGAACCTCTGGCGTCATTTTCCCCCCTGCTTACTTCTCCCAGTGAAAGTGTACTCGAAATACCTGTTCAATTGGCCTTTTGCCTCCACGTGACCCTCAACGACTCTTGGTCGGTGGGCCGCTTTGGCGATCCCTGAGTCGACCATTCATCCGGCTTCGAGCAGACCCATTCTCCGGTCCACCCCAAGAACGCTCCGCTGAGATTGTGAACCTAGTCACAACCTGAGCCGTCAGTGATCCAAATCGGGGTCGCCATGGACTGACCTTCATAGATATTGTCAAAGCGCGGCTGGATTGCTGGCAGAAGCCTTTGGTGTTTGTCGGCTTCAATGTTCACTTCGGCAACAGAGCGAGGAGGCATTCGCGACTCGCCACTGGATCGAAGGTTTGCCGAGTATCGACATCATGGTCGGAGAGACGAGTCCGCCAGGAGCCGGTCCAGTGGACTCTCCCATCACAAGGACCGTCAACGACGATTCGGGGCAATCATCAATATTGGGCCGCGCCGGTGTACTGGCAAATTCATCCTCGATTCAAGGTGCGGTGACGCGCCTCAAGCGATCAGAGGGGGAGCTGAGCCCGCGCTGTGTTGGCCTGACCGAGTCCGACGACGAGCGACTGCGGGAATGAGCGTCAGCGCTGGCGCCGCCTTGGGGCGTGAGAAGAAGTAGCCCTGGGCTTGGTCGCAGCCCAGGGCGGAGAGCTCTCTCACCTGGACAGCGGTCTCAACACCTTCGGCGATTGTGGTGAGTCCAAGCGCTTGGGCGAGGCCGATGGTGGCCTTCACGATGGCCGAGTCCTCGCCGTCGACGCCCAGGCCGTCGACAAAAGATCGGTCGATTTTGAGCACGTCGACGGGGAACCGCTTTAGGTAGCTGAGCGAGGAGTACCCGGTGCCGAAATCGTCCACGCACAGGCCGACGCCAATGTCTTTGAGTTTTCGCAGTACCTTGATTGAGGCATGGGCGTCACCCATGAGCACGCTCTCGGTTATCTCCAAGGACAGACTCCCTGGGTCTAGCCCCGAGTCTTCGAGGGCGGCCGAGACGACGCGCGCAAGGTCACGGTGAGCGATTTGGCGTCCCGAGAGGTTGACGCTCACAACAAAATCGCCCAACTCCGGGCGGCTCTGTTGCCACCGGCGAGCCTGACGACATGCCTCGCAAAGCACCCATTCCCCGAGCGGCACGATGAGGCCCGTTTCTTCGGCAACGGGGATAAAGGAGTCGGGCCCGACCAAGCCTTTGTTGGGGTGGTTCCAACGCACGAGGGCCTCTGCGCCGCTGATCCTCTTGGTGCGCAGATTTACGATCGGTTGGTAGTGGAGGATGAACTCTCCCTTGCTCAGTGCGGAGCGCAACGCGAGCTCGGTGTCAAGACGGCGGACGGCGCGGGTGCGCATGAAATCAGCGAAGAGCGTGGCGCGGGCTCGCCCGGTGTCCTTGGCTTGGTACATGGCGGAGTCGGCGTCGCGCAACAGGTCGGCTGGTGGAGTGTGGGGCGAGTCGGTGGTGGCAATGCCGCTGCTTACTGTGATCCAATAGTTCTGTCCATCGAGCACGAACGGCTCCTCGGCCATTGACCGGATACGCTCACCGATTTCCACGGCATCGGACTGGTGCAAGAGGCCTTCGCAGAGCACCACGAACTCGTCGCCGCCGAAACGAGCCACGGTGTCGCCGGGACGCACCGCCTGGACAAGGCGTTCGCTCACCATGACGAGCAGCTTGTCGCCCGCGTCGTGGCCGAGGCTGTCGTTGATCACCTTGAAGTGGTCGGCGTCGACGAACAACACGGCGATTGTCCCGGGCACTCGTTCGAGTCGGGCAAGGGCTTGGACGAGGCGGTCGGCAAGGAGCTCTCGGTTGGGTAGCCCCGTGAGGGAGTCATGCAGGGCTTGGTGGTTAAGCTCCTGCTCGCTCTTGATCCGGTCAATGGCCGAGCCTACGACGTTGGTCAACAGGTTGAGGAAGGCCGCGTCGCCCTCGAAGGACGAGCCCGTTGATAGCGTGACCAGCGCCCCATAGGGCTTGTGGCGCACGGTGATGGTGGACCACGAAACACGGCCCTCGAGGGCGCCCGGTCCAAAGAGGGCGACCGCTTCTTGGGGTCCGAGCGCGTGCTCCATCGGGTTGTGGAGACTTGGTTCAAATAGTCGGGCATCGAGGAACCTCAGCTCGACCGTTTGCAGATCGCGGGGTCGGCGTTGGACGATGGCCAGGTGGGCATCGTCGGGCCGGTACTCGACGACCGCCACCTGTTGCGCTCCCAAGATCCCAGCCACGGAGTCCAAGCCAAGGGAAAGGAATTCCTCCACGTCGGAGCTCGCCAGCGCGATGCGGCCGAGCTCGGCGATCACCCGTTGTTGGTTGGCGTGGAGTGTGCGTTCAGCTACGAGATCTTCGAGGTCGTTGCGACTCGACTGGAGCGCGATTCGTGCTCCGTCGAGTGAACTCGCGGCCAGCGCCGCTTCATCCAAGATGACATTGAAGCTCGCGGCGATGGCGCCCACCTCGTCACCGGTGTGGATAACGAGGTGGTCATCGCTCACCACCGCCCGCGCTCCTTCTAAGTCACCGACCGAGAGCGCCCGCATGGCCCCGGTGAGATCCGCCAGGGTGCCCCGCACGAGGCGGTTCGCCGCCCTCGACACTTCGGCGGCTGAGTGCGCGACCATCCCGGGCAGGATGAGTCCGACACTGATCATGAGGAGCGCAATCAGCACGAAGATGTCCAGAAGGACGGCCCCGAGGCGAGGGTTGGTTTTATCGACCCCCCTGATCGCGAGCAAATAGCCCGCAGCGGCCAGCAACAACACGGCGGTGAGGGCGCCGCCGAGTTTCTTCTGCAGCGAGTGCCGGACCAGGGGCGCCGCGCCGGCGCGATCTCGCCATTGGCGCCAGGAATAGGCGAAGAGTCCCGAGTAGGCGAGTCCCAGCCCGAAGAGGATGGTGGGTAGCCCGAACTGCTCGAAGCCGAAGACCGCGGTGGCCGCCCACAGGGCCGCGGCGATCACCCCCAGGGCGATCATCCCTCGCCGAGCCCGGTAGGGGCGAGGAAGTTCGGGGGCGTTACGCCGCAAGAGCCACACGGCCACGCTCGGGAGGCTGATCCCGATCAGGTAGGTGAGGTTGGCGCCAGCGATGACCCACACCGGGTCGCCGCTGGCAAGGAAAACGATGGCCATGCCCGCGGTGACGGCCGAGGCCACCCAGGGGACATCGAGTCGGGAGCGCTTCGCCAGAGTGCGGGGCAAAAGACCGTCTTCTGAGAGCTGCGAAAGGGTGCGGGCTACCCCGGTGACCGGCGTGAGCGAACCGTGGAACATGTTGAGGACCATGAACCAGATGGCCGCCGCCCGCGCCATACCGCCGAAGAGAGGTGCAAAGGTGGGACCAAGGACAGTGGTCAAGTTATTCTGGAGGGCCTGCGGACCGAAGATCCCGAGCCAGACGACCGGCAGGACTACGAAGTACAGGGTCGCCATGCCCGCACTCGCGAACATGGCGCGAGGCACGTTCTTCGCATAGTCGATGGTCTCGCCCACGTGACAGGCGGCCGCCTCAAAGGCAGGCGCGGCAAAGCCCACCAGGTAGAGGCCGGCCGCCGCGCTCGTAAGGGCCCCAAAGGCGCCATGGAATGGGAGCGTGAGGTGGAAACTCGCGGCTCGGTGCCAGTTCACCTTGCCCGAGACGATCGGGAGGACGGCAGAGAGGAAGGCCAAGGATGCGGCTCCGGTAGCCATCACGACGGCGAAGCGCGTGACTCTTCGTAGTCCCGACAAGTTGGCTGCGGTGAAGATCAAGATGATGATTGCTGCCAACACCTTGATGGGGATGCCGGGCAGGTACCACTGGTGGAGGGCCGATGCTGAGAGCAGCGCCGTAAGCCCGCAGGTCGGCACCCAGCCCCACCAGTAGCAGGTGCCCGCCAGGCAGGCGAGCACCGGTGAGTACGGTCGAAAGGCCTCGGCACAGCTACTGGCAATCCCACCCACTCGGTCCGGCCACATCGTGATGAGCTCGGTCCAGCCGGGCATGGCCGCCCAACTGAGGGCCAGGCCCAAGATGAGCAGCGGGATTGCCGCGCTTCCCTGAGCGGCGAGCAACGCGCCAATGAGGAAGAGGCTCTGATTGGAGCCCCCCATGGCGAGCGCGCTCGTACCCACCCACCCGATGGTGCGAGGGTGGGGGCGCGAGCCGACACTGGGCTCTGAAGCGCCCAGATCCCCCTCGGCGCGGTGATGCGGACCCGAAATCACCAATCTTCCCCCTACACCGACCATGGCATGTTCTCACAGAAAGATACCCAAGTCTACGGGTGGAGCCCCGGAGGTGCCGAGAAGCGAGTTTGGCCGCGCTTCAAACCGCGGACCTATCGTCGCTTGGTCCATTCTCCGTCTGTCGGTGCCAGTACTATCGCCTCTACCGAGGCGACGAGGGCTTGATCGGTAGCGTGCTTCACCACTGCCGGCATCGCTCAAAGGGTGCGGGCAACCGTATCGGCCCCGTGGATGGGCACCCTCCTGTTACCGAATATACGTTTGCAGTATTCCCGGAGGATGCGCCCATCAAGACGTCGCCGGCCCCGATCCAGGTTCGCCAAACCGGTGACTGGACGGCAATAGTTATCCAATCGGATTCGTGATGCTTTGGGTCGAAGAGGGGCGTATCTCGGCCTTGGAGTACGCCTGGGTGACCGACGATCCACCCACGAACTTGCCGCCCGATGAGGGGATCCTCTTACGGACCGCCATTTCCAGACCCTGGGGCGCCCCCAAATCTCGACGGCCAGTGACCCACTACGCCAGAATGAAGACAGCTACAGGTGGGCCAGTACCTCTCGGATCTCAACCGTTCGAAATGTCACCCCCGGCACAAAGAGGTCCGGCTCACCGACCTTGATGAGACTGGCCAGTGCTTTCGCTTCATCTTCCGTCTGGAACACAATGACAGCGACACCTCTCCCATTTTGTGCCGCCAGCCAGTAGGCGGCAATGGCACCCATACCTTGCGCTCCGGGCGCAGCCTTCTCACTCAGCTCTTTGCGGGCCGCATCCATCTGCGTACCATCGTCATTGACTTCCACAAAGACAGCGAACATGTTCAACTCCTGCGACATCAGCAAATTTTTCCAGGCGAGAGGCATGTTGCCAATGTAACGCCCGCTGTGGTGAATCGATCCATCTCAGGGTCCCCCAGTTCGGGCTGAGGTCACCCTGAAGACCGTCACTGCTTGCTGCTATTCACCTGTTGCCAGTCGGCACCAATAGGGACTGGCGCCAAGAGAGTCCCAATCGCCATCGGGCGTTGCGAGAGGTCTGACTTGGGCCGAATTCGGGCATGCTTGCGACGATGAGCGACCGCCCGGACTCAAAAACGGCTCCCGATGCCACAGGTCGCCTCGGCTGGGCGTTGGCGGCCGTCGGATGTGGCGGGACGCTCGCAGCCGCGTTGCTGAGCCCAGACGGCGCCCGCTCCGCCGCAGCACAAGACTGGTCCCCATTCGTCTTGGTGGCGGGCCTTCTCCTGGTGGGTCTCGTCGCCGACGAGGACCGGTTGTTCTCCGCCGCCGGACACGCCCTCGCTCGCCTGGCACCGAATGGGCTGGTCCTCTACGTCGGTGCCGTCGTGCTCATCGTCAGCGTGACGACCGTGTTGAATCTCGACACTTCGGTGGCATTCCTCACGCCCATCCTCGTCTACACCGCCCGCAACCGCGGCGAAGGAGAGGCACCGCTCCTCTACGGGTGCCTGCTCTTGTCCAATGCCGGATCGCTCCTTCTCCCCGGCTCCAATCTCACCAACCTGATCGTCTTGGGTCACCTGCACCTCTCGGGAGGACAGTTCCTCGGGCACATGGCCCCGGCGGCGATCGCAGCGGCACTGGTTACCGCTCTGGTCGTAGGCGGTGCTGAACACCGGTCGCTGCGGACGACGGTCGCCCCGGTATCCGAGCCTGAGCGGCCGGTGCTGGGCGTCGGACTGGTCGCCGTGGGGGCGGTCACCGTGTTGGTGCTCGTGCTCCGGTCGCCCGCCGCTCCCGTGGCGGCCGTCGGTGTGGTGGCAACCGTCGTCCGGACCTTCTCTTCGGAGGTTTCGCCCCGGCGTGCGTTGGGGGTTATCGGACTCCCCGTGCTCGTGGGCCTGTTCGGCGTGGCTGTCGCCCTCGGGACGCTAGGCCGTGCGTGGTCGGGACCGGCAGATCTCCTGTCGCACCTCGACACCTGGGGCACTGCGGTCGCCGGGGCCTTCTTCAGCGTGGTCGTGAACAACCTTCCCGCTGCGTCGCTCTTGGCGGCCCGGGTTCCGCCTCGACCGTTGGCCCTCCTAGTGGGATTGAACATTGGGCCCAACCTCTTCGTCACCGGTTCGCTCGCTTGGCTGTTGTGGCTCCGGTCGGCGAAGTCAGCCGGTGCTAGACCGTCCATCGCCAAAGCGAGCCGCCTCGGAGTGGTTGCGGCGCCGCTGTCGATGGCGGCTGCCGTGGGCGTTCTGGCTCTCACCGGGTCACACTGAGGGGTAGCCCCGAACGCCATCGGTTTCGCGACGCAGTAGCTCGGCCATAAGTGACCGTCTGCTTGCTATCGTGAGCAGTCCTGTCGGCTTCGAGCACCGGTGGTTGACCGAGCCAGTGAATTCGAGCAGAACTGGCCTATTGGCTCCCTGAGCTGGGGGTTCTCGGCCTGAAACCACGTTTCGGGCGCCGCTACGAGACATGGGTTTACTGAATGCTCTCCAACCTGAGCATTACCCGCACCGATGTCTCATGTGCTCAGCAGGTTGGCGCTTCCGACCGGACCGTCCGCACTTGGGACAAGCAGCCGATCGGGCAGCGCCCTCTGGCCTCAGTGGGCCAGCGCTGAGTCCGTCTTGGACTACAACTTGGACTACAACTCCGGCCAACCGCTGTCGTCGGGTGTCGTGGCCCGTCTACATCACTGCAGCTCAGAGCTCTTTTTGCCGTCTGGCGCCGTCCAGAATTCCTGCTCGGAGCTCATTATCAGTGCTGCGCTCTAACCGACTGAGCTATAGCCCCAGAGGGAGATTGAGGCTACACCACGACCTTCGGGCCTTCACTGCCCGAGGTCGGTCTCGTCGGGCCAGAGGCGCACGGCCATCGACTGACTGGCCGTGGCCAAGAGCTCACCGTCCTGCGACCAGAGGAACGCGATGCCCTGGGCGTAGCCGCCGATCAGCGCATGGATCTGAATGTCGCACAGCACCCACTCCGTCGGCTTGAGCTGGACGACGCGCAACGTGTTGTCGAGACTGCGTCCCATGGCACGGCGACCCAGGGGATGGGAGACCCCGCCCGAGACATAGTCACCGAAGATGGCCAGGGTGGCGGCCGAGGGGGACAGGTGGCCCGGGACGCGAGCCCACAGGGCCGAGTTTGGGTTGCCCGCCGGCCAGCGCATCTCGTCGAACATCCGACCTTCGGCGGTGCGGACCTCAATCTTGTCCAGGATGGTGTTGCGGAACATCTCGGGGATGAAGCGCGGCGCACACTCCTCCGGTTGTGCCACCTTGGGCGGCTCAACCCAGATGCCGCTCACATCGAGTTCGTCTCTTCCGAGCGCGGCATTGACCGTCAGGATCTCCTTGCCCTCGACCCGCCCCACCGCACGGCCCTGGGTCACGTGGCCACCCACCACGGCCAGGGTGACGTCCCAGTCCACCACCGAGTCGGTGGGGGCGTAGGACAGGTACTGACCGGTGGCCCAGACCGTCGGGCGGCCCGATGCCTCTTCCAGGGCCACCAGCGCGGCGCCCAATCCGCAGCCACCGAAGAGAAAGTTTCCCGGCGTGGTCAGTTGCGGCTCCACCCGCATGCGCCAGTGCAACGTGTCACCTACGGGATCCATCCCGAGAAAGGTCTTCGCATCCATCGGGGCGCACCCTAGTGGTGGAGGGTCAGGGGTGCCGACCAGATCGCCCTAACATGGGAACCGACAAACGATCCTCGGGGTCGCTGTCGCCCGCTCCAGTGACCGGCCGGAGTTCGGGGGTGTAGCTCAGCTGGAAGAGCGGCGGCTTTGCAAGCCGTAGGTCGAGGGTTCGAGTCCCTTCACCTCCACTGTGTGATGTCGCAAGACATCGGAG